>JADFVY010000159.1 GCA_015222795.1 Pseudomonadota bacterium
CCATCGCACCTGCGGAAATATCGGCGAAGGTAGCGGCGAAGGCCGAGGAAACCGCCCGCCATATCGCCGGGGAAATCGGCCTGGTCGGCGTCATGGGGGTCGAGATGTTCGTGACCCGCGACGAAGGGATACTGGTCAACGAAATGGCGCCGAGACCGCATAATTCAGGCCACTGGACCATCGACGCCTGCCTGACCAGTCAGTTCGAGCAACTGGCGCGAATCGTCTGCGGTCTGCCGTTGGGCTCAACGGAAAGACATTCCGACGCGGAAATGAAAAACCTGATCGGCGACGAGGCCGACGCCTGGCCGGAAATCCTCGCCGAGCCGGGCGCCTGCCTGCATTTATACGGCAAGGCCGAATCCCGCCCCGGCCGCAAGATGGGCCATGTCACGAGGCTAAAGCCGCGCTCAACCGCCGTATGAAATTTCAGCGCCCGTAGGGCCGCCGTGGCTTTGGGAATCCCTTGAAGCGTTCCTTCAGTTTCCCCGTCGCCTTGCCGAATGACGCGACGTTGCCAAGGCGACGATCCAGGAAATCCCAACTGTCGGCATAATCCTCGGATCGATCGTTCAGCCAATAGAGCACAGTGGCGCCGAAGACGCCGGCCAGCAGGCCGCGCTTGCTGTAAAAATTCCAGTCGGTCGAATTGTCGCCCGCCGCATGCCAGATTGCGTCCACCGTGCGGTAAAGCAGCCGCGCGCCCAGCACCGCGTTTTGCGGCATGGCGAGGAACGCGAGCGAGCGTTGCACGGCCTCGCGATGCGGTTCGGCCTGGCGCAGGCGCTCCCGCACCGCCGTCCGCACCCGTTCCGTCACCCGCATGGACGCCAAATCCATTCCTTCCAGCGCTTCCAGCATGCGCCGGTCGGACCAGTCGCTGAAATGCTCGACCATATCCGAGGCGCCGCCCGGGAACGCCTCCCCTGCCCCGCCCGGATCGATGCCTGCCTCCTCCGCGCCGCGCCGTAGCGCCGTCATGCTCCAGCCGTCAAAGGGCACGTGGGGCAGCATGGCCACCAGTAAGTCGTCGCGCATTTGCAGGCTGTTGTCTGTCATCACACGGGCTCCGTTTCTTCCTCGGTCGGTTCGCGCATGGCTTCCGGTGGGCCGTGGCGCAATTCCTCCTGGAAGACCAACAGCGACATGTCGGTCATGCGCTGGAGATAGAGAATACCATCCAGATGATCGCATTCATGCTGCACCACGCGGGCGTGGAAATCCTCGGCCACGCGCTCGACCCGGCTGCCATCGGGCGCGAAGCCACTATAGCGGATATTCGTGAAGCGCGGAACCGCGCCCAACAGGCCGGGCACGGACAGGCAGCCCTCCCAACCCAGTTCCGTTTCCTCGGTCAGGGGCTCGATCACGGGATTGATCAGCACGGTCAGCGGGGTCGGCGCCGACTCTTCCGTTTCGCCGGCGCGATCCTCGGGCACGTGGAAGATCACCACGCGGCGCGGCACATGCACCTGGGGCGCCGCCAACCC
The DNA here is from genome assembly GCA_015222795.1 of Pseudomonadota bacterium. Classification (GTDB taxonomy): domain Bacteria; phylum Pseudomonadota; class Alphaproteobacteria; order UBA8366; family JADFVY01; genus JADFVY01. Next base: position 1,491 of record JADFVY010000159.1, read on the forward strand.
GGCGCCGTCGGCGTCGCGCATGGTCTCGATCATGTTGCGGATCAGCGCATGTACCTGGGGCGCCGTCGGGTCCTGGACCGGTTCGGCGACCTGGCGCAAAACGGGGTGGCCCATGCGGGCGATTTTCAAAATAGCCATGGCGCGCAATATGGGGTGTGGGCGGCGTCGGGTAAAGCCCCTAGAATACAGGCGTAAACCGGCAATAATTTTTCTTGCGCTGCGGCAAAGCAGCCCTTCACAAGCAAAATAGCCTGTGCTATAAGCCGCCACTCGCTGAGCTGGATACTGGCTCGGCCAAGGAATATTGCGTTTAGTGCAACCGTTTGAAAGGTACGATTAACGTGCAGGTAGTTGTTCGCGACAATAACGTCGACCAGGCCCTCCGCGCGCTCAAGAAGAAGATGCAGCGCGAGGGTATTTTCCGTGAAATGAAACTGCGCCGGGCCTTTGAAAAGCCGTCCGAGCGCAAGGCCCGTGAAAAGGCCGAGGCCATCCGCCGCCACCGGAAACTGATGCGCAAGCGCAAGCAGCGCGAAGGTTACTAGAGCATCATCCGATCTATTGGAATCGCTTATGCGATTCCAATAGATCGGATAAAGATGCTCGCCCCTTGAAATCGCGGG
>JADFVY010000160.1 GCA_015222795.1 Pseudomonadota bacterium
ATCTAACGGATGGTACCCATGGGACGGCTTTAGAAGTTCATCCGGCAAGGCGCGTGTCGCGCCGCGATGCCGGCGCATCGCAAGTGGCGCGCAACGCGGCCGGTGGGCTTGAAAAGCCGTCCCATGGGTACCATCCGTTAGATTCACTCCACTAGCCGCCTCCGGTTCCTTCGCGGAAGAGGAAAATTGGGCTGGACCAGGCGTTGAAACCATCCTCGGTGGTGACCCGCACCCAGATCGGCGTATCGCCTTGCGCGGCAACGGGGATACGAACGGTTTTCTTCATTTCAAGGCAGGGATTCGTTTCCGGCAGGCGGACCACGGAAATCTGCCGCCCCAGGCCTCCGGCCTCCAGGATGACGGGATCCAGACCAAGCGCCGCCATATCTATTTCACCCGTAACGATGTTCGACGCGATCTCGACGCGCCCCGCCTCCCCCTCGTCCAGCCAGGCATCGAACCCGCAGAAATTTCCGGCGGTTACCGATTCCCATAGCACCTTGTTGTCGCCAGCCTGTTCGAAGCGGTGTTCCGGGTTCCAGCCGTTGACCCGCTCCAGGCGCTTGATTTTCGCCCCGTGGAAAGTGACATCGCCCTCCCAATGAACCTGCCGCCCGCGGCCGCGATACTCGGCGCCGCTCCAGGTGACACGGATTCGGCCGCCCAATTCGTCCTCGCCGTAGCCGCGAAGGGTGGTGAAACATTCCGCCCCGACCAGCACGTCCACCCGTTCGATCGGCGTGTGCGAGCGGACGTCCAGCGAGAACTCGACTTCGTCGTCGGACGTCCAGACGATATCGCCCATCATGGCCTCACTGGCATCCGCAAACCCGGTATCGGGAAAGGCGGCGGGGTCCTTGTCGAACAGCCGGCTGGGTGTATCGAAACGGGCACGCACGTCGAGATAAATGCGATTGCCGGTGGTGCCGTAATGATGCCGCCGCCGGACGCAATCGAATATGGCGTCGCGCGTCAGCTCATTGGTCAGGAAACAGGTCAGCCCGCCATAGGCGCCGAAGCTGGAGGCGCCGGGATAACTGGCGCCAGGCCGGCCCTTGTGACCGTCGCTGTTACAGACTACGCCGGACCGGTGTCCCAGTTCGAAGCTGTCGGTCAGCAGCCATTCGAAGGTTCCCCATGCGGAATGAATTTCCATCGCGGTTTCCAGCCGGGGATCGTGGGCAAGGGCAATGTCGGCGTATCGCCCGCCGACATGGGCGTAGACGAAGCAGTCCTCGTCCGCCAGGTCTTCGAAGAGCTGGCTGGCCGAGGGCGAGTCGGTGTCGATATCGGAACGGTCCGGCAGCAGCGCGTGCGAGGAACGGCGGATTGGCCGCCCCTCGGTCCGGAAATAAACGTTGCGGTCGCCGCCGACGGCGGTGTTGCCCGACCATTCGTAACCGGGGAAGGTGACGAACCGCCCTTCATCGTGGAATTCGGCGGACAGGTCGTTCACCTCTTGCCAGAAGGCGTTGTTGACCTGGAAATCGTTGGCCTGATGGCTGCAGAGGTCGAGGAAGGCAAGGTCGCGACCGAAGGTGTAATATTCGCGCGCCGTATTAATCCCTATGGATTCGCCGCTCTGGCCGTGGAGATCGCCCCAAAAAGCCTGATGGGTATCATTCCGGACGATTAGCGGGTTCGCATCGGCAAGCAAGCCACCGTTTTCATCGAAGACGCTTATTCGCACGGTTGCCGCTTCGCCAACGCTGAGATTATCTACCCGCAGGGATCGATTGCCCGAACCGCCATACGTTATTTCCGCCGGCAGACCCTCGACCCCGATGTTCGCCTCGATCCTCAGGTTGGCGGCCACATTACCGGACGGGTTACCCCACCGGTCTTCCGCCTTGATGCCGAGATAAAACGGCTCGCCAATGCCAACCAGGGTTGGGACAACCGCCTTCCAGACCGCTGCTTCGTCGGGAACGATGGAAATGACCGGCGTATCGGGAATCGGCGCAAACAGCCCGGTGGCGCAAACATCGGCCAAAAACTTGAACTCATAGGCGGATTCGCAAAAAGTCTGCAATTTCATACCCGGCGAGCCCTGGGACCGGTCGCCGAAGACGATTGCGATACTGTCGCCCTCGCGCAGGCACCCGCCGCGGACTTGTGCCGTCAACGCCTTGAACCAGGGCCGCGCGTGGCCGTAGGAATCGAAGGTCAGGTCCAGCGACGTGCCGTTCGAGGCCGAGGCGGTCACATAATTGGGCGCGGCCGGGGCGTCCATCTGAAGCTTGCCACCGTCGCCGGGATAGCGAAACACCACCCTGATCGCGCCGGTATCGTCCAGCCCATACCGCCCCACGGTATAGGTCATCGTAAAGGTCTGCAGACTGCGCGCCGCGAAGGCGCCGCTGGGCTCCAGCTCGACATGGCCATACAGCACGGCGTTTTCGGCCGGGCTTGCCGCCGGCCAGACGTCGCCGACCAGATTTGATGATACCGGTGTGGATGACATGTTTTCCCCTGTCTGCGTAATTCGTTGCACCTCGTGCTGACGCCGCCACGTTAATCCCCGAATGCGATGCGGGAAAGTCTTCATTCACCTGCCACGGTGCAATACTTGACTTTCGTATCGGTCTCGACCGATCATAAGTATCTAAACAAAAAAAGAGAGATTAGAGAATGACTGTTTTTGTGATCGCGGATGTGAAAGTCACCGACGATAGCTGGATACCGGACTATGCGGCCAACGTGCATGACATCGTTCACAAGCACGGGGGCAAATATCTCTCGCGCAGCGCCAATATCACGACGGTCGAGGGCGAGGGGCTGGACACGACACTGATCGCCCTGATTGAGTTCCCATCCATGGAAGCGGTCCAGGCGTTCGCCGGCGACCCGGACTACGCACCCTATGGCAAGGCGCGACAGGCCGGAAGCGTCAGCCGCTTCCATGTCATCGACGATACCGACGTGGCGGGCACGATACCCTATCTTCCCAAGGGTTGAGTTTAAGTCCCGGTCCGCACTATTTCCCACGGCGCCGTTAACGTCTCGTTGTCACTATGCGGGTACCATTACCGTCATCCCCGGCCGCTTGGCGCCCGGAAATGGTGGGTGGAGCGCGATGGTGACGATGAGTGACCTTCAGCAGGATGCGCATAACCTGGCCGAATTGGCGGTTTTTGCGTTGAACCATGCCTTTCGCAGCATCGAGGATGGCGAGGGCATGCTGGTTCCTTTCGTCATGGCCGACACCGAGGATGAAGGGCGCTCCCTGCACCGCTTTGTCGCCGAATCCATGGAACAGTCGCGCCAACGCGCGCGTGACTGGGTCGATGGTGCGGAAGTTTCAGTAAATCGCTATGCGTTCGCCTGGGACGGTTACGTCAAAGTGGACGATATCAAATGGGACGCTGTTTTCGTCGAGGCCGGCGACCGCGTACTGCCCCATGGCATGCTCTTATGCCAGCGCTACAGCGCGGAAAACGGGGACGACGGCCCCCGGAAAATTGTCGGCGAACCGATGCTGGTCGACAAACCGGAATCCCGGCTACAGGAAGAATAAATCGGTCGACCTACCCGAACAATTGGAGCCATGACACCTTGAGTCTGGACATATGGGACCGGACTGTGGATCATGGGGTTACCCTGCGGGAAATAATGGCGGGGCAACAATAAGTTGTTACAGGGAGTATCCATGTTCGGGCAGTACGCGAGATATGTCGTTGGCGCAGCCATCGCCTTTAGCCTGGTTCTGACCAGCTCCGTGGCGGAGGCCGGGCGCAATGAGGTGATCCTGATCGGCGCACCGATGTCATTTACCGGGCAACATGCGACCAACGGCAAACACAGCCGCAAGGGTTACCAGTTGGCCGTCAACCTTATCAACGAGAATGGCGGGATCGAAGTCGACGGCAAGAAATACGATCTCAAGGTAAAATATTACGACGACGAGTCGAATCCGAAACTGGCGGCCAAGTTCGCAAAAAGGCTGATCACCAGGGACGATGTCCAGTTCATGCTCGGTCCGTACAGCACGGCGATCACCGACGCAGTCGCCGACGTGACGGAAAAATACAGGATGCCGATGGTACAGGCCAACGGCGCCGCGCTGTCGCTGTTCGAAAAAGACCGGATTTACATGTTTGCCGTACTGTCCGGCGCGGACCAGTATCTGACCGAGGCCCTGGACCTGCTCGCCGAACGGACGACCGCGGCCGGCGGCGACACGTCCAGCCTGAAGGTCGCCATTGCGGTGGAGAACGATCCGTTTTCCGGCGATCTGCGCCAGGGCGTGGTGAACGCGGCAGACAAGTTCGACATGAAAGTCATCATCGACGAGTTTCTGCCGCGCGACTTCAAGGACATGACCTTCATACTGGACAAGGTGAAGGAACAGGCCCCCGACATTTTGGTGGTGTCGGGCCATGAAGGCGGCGCGGAACTCGCCATAAGACAGATCAAGGAACAGAAAATCGACGTGCCGATGCTGGCGATGACCCACTGCGAGGGCGCCGACATCCACGGCATGTACGGCGTCTATGCCGATTACACGGTCTGCGCCACCCAATGGTCCAGCGACATGCCCTTTAACGGCACATGGTTCGGCAATCCGCATAACTACAAGAAACGCTTTGAGGCGGAGTATGGCTACGAGCCACCCTATCAGTCGGCAGAATCCTCGGCTGCGGTGCTGGTGTTGGCGGATGCCATCCAGCGCGCGAATAGCCTGGATCGGGAAAAAGTGCGCGCTGCCCTGACCAAGACCGACATGGAGACCTTCTTCGGCTGGATCCGTTTCGACGAAACCGGCAAGAACGTCGCCAAGCCGATCGTCCTGCGACAGCTTGTAAAGGGGCGTTATCTGGTGGTTGCGCCCTCAGGCTACGCCAAACACGAAGTGGTCTACCCGCGCCCGAAATGGAGCGAGCGCTGAGTTCGGCGCCATGTCGACGGTCAAATCCGAATCCGCGATAGACGACAAACTTCGGAATTACGGTTTTCTGCCGCTCGGCAATCTGAAAGGCGATTTTCTGGGCGCCATCGCGGCGACCCTGGTGTCGCTGCCGTTGAGCATGACCATCGGGGTCGTCGCCTTCATGCCGCTGGGTGGCGACTATGCGGTGCAGGGCGTGCTGACCGGCATTTACGGCGCGGTCATTCTGGGTTTCGTCGCAGCCATCTGCGGCGGCCGGTCAATCCTTGTATCCGGCCCACGCGCCGCCTCGGCCCTTATCCTGGCCTCGCTGATCAGCCAGTTGCTGCTGTCCGAGGATTTGATGTTTCCGTCCGGGAAAACCATCCCCAACGTCATATCGATCGCCTTTTTCGCCATCCTGCTGGCCGGCGCCATCCAGGTGGTTTGCGGCGCCACGCGCATGGCCAATATCGTCAAAAACATCCCCTACCCCGTCATCGCGGGCTTCATCAACAGCTCGGCGTTGCTTATCATCCTGGGCCAGAGCTGGACCCTGCTCGATATCCGCCGCCAGGATTCGCTGCTGGAAATCTTCGAGCATCTGGACGAAGCCCGGCCCATTGTTCTGATCCCCGCGATTGTTACCATCGCGACGATGTTGCTGACGGCAAAACGATTCCGGATTCCCATGATCCCGCCCCCGTTGGCCGGGCTGGCGGCGGGCACGGCGGTATTCTACCTGATGCGTTATTTTATGAAGGGCGCCGATGTGGGTGGCACACTGGGCGAAGTCACCGACCGCCTGCCCACGCCCCAGTTCAGTGAAATGTTTACCAGCCTGGCCGCCGGCGGGGAGTTCCTGCTGGTTATGGCGATGGTCATACCGGCGGCGATTTCGATGGCGGCGCTGGCCTCGCTCGATACGCTGCTGTCGGTCTCGGTCCTCGACGATATGACCGAGACCCGCACCGATTCAAACCGCAAACTGGTCGCCCATGGCATCGGCAACATGGCGGCCTCGCTGATGGGCGGAATGATCGGGGCCGGTGGAATGATCCGGACCAAACCCGGCCATGACGCGGGCGGTCGCACCAAGACAATGGTCTATATCGTCAGCGCCCTGATGCTGGCGGCGGTTCTGCTGCTGGCCCAGACGATAGAATATATCCCGCGCGCGGTGATATCGGGCATGGTGCTGGTGCTGGGATTTCAGATTTTCGACCGCTGGTCCTTTACGCTGCTCAGGCAGTTTTTCGCGCGTCAAGGCGCTCGCCGCATGGCCTCGCTGGACGACGCCATCATCATACTGCTGGTCATTACCGCGGCCCTGGTATTTGACCTGATCGTGGCGGTGGGCGTCGGCATCACCGTCGCGCTGATCATATTCGTGCTGCATATGCAGCGGTCGCTGATCCGGCGCGAAAGCCGGGGGCCGGCGCTTCACGCGCGCAGCGTCTGGAGCGAAAGGCGCCAGACCGTGCTGGAACAATGCGGCCACAGAATCGCGGCACTGGAACTGGAGGGCGCCGTGTTTTTCGGCTCGGCCGAGCTGCTGGAGGATCGCGTCCGCGAATTGATGCGCGGCGGCGTCACCCATATCGTTCTGGACATGAAACGGATCACCGATGTCGACAGCACCGGCGGCCTGGCGCTGGCGCGGATCAGCAAACGGTTACGCGCGGCCGGCGGCGACCTGGCGATCAGCTATATACCGGTCGAACGGCGCAAGGCAGCCGCGCCGGTGAGAGTCGATCGCCGGGAAAAGAATATACCCAGGCAGTTATGGGCGGCGCTCGAACGGTCGGGTGCGCTCGGAACCCTCGGCGAAGAGCAGTTCCATCGGGATACGGACAGCGCGTTGGCCGAGCTGGAGGACAGGGTAATCGCCGATTTCACCAGCGAGGATCTGTCGGTTAGCACGCGGCATATGCGCGTGCCGCCAATCCTGCGTGGGCTTGATCGGGATGAAGTTTCCGCTTTCCGCCGCTTGGCGACGCGCCGGTATTACCGGGCGGGCGAAGTTATTTTCAAGCAGGGCGATGAGGGTGACGCGCTGTATTACATCTCCCGGGGCAGCGTGGATATTTCCATCCATCTTGAAGCCGCCGGCGTGGACAAGCGCCTGCAATCCTTGACCGAAGGTAGTATTTTCGGCGAAATGGCCATACTGGACAGCAAGCCCCGGGCGGCCAGCGTGACCGCGACCGCCGACACCGTATGCTACCGGTTGGGCGTGGCGGAGTTCGAGAAAATTAAAGGCGATTATCCGGAAGCCGGGATGAAGTTGCTGAACAATTTCTGCAGGATGTTCTCCGAGCGAATGCGGTCGGCCAACACGATCATCGGCGAATTGGAAAAATAGCTTATTTCACTACCCGGCGGTCGGCTTGTCGGCGAATGCCGTGTTTACCTCGGATACGAAATCCTCGAATTTTCCGCTGACGCTGCGGGGGATTTCCTCGTGATATGAAAACGTCACATGAAAGGGGTGGGCCAGTCTTTTGCGGATCAGGTCGCCAAACCGGGTCTCCTCCGCCATGTCCATCCGTCGTTCGGTGACCAGCCTGACCTCGATCATGTCCAGCGTCTTCTGCACGAACTGAAACTGCTTGATGGGAATGATGTCCGTGTAGCCATCATAACCGAATATGGGGTATTTCAGGCCGCCGGAAGGCATCAAAAGCATGTTGCGGAACCGCCCGAGAACCCGCTTCAGGACGGGCAGCGTGCGGCCGCAGGAGCAGGGCTCTCCCAACTCGCCGATGTCGCCGACCTCGTACCGGATCAGCGGCGTTGCGAAGTTGTGGAGGTCGGTTATCACCACCCTGCCCATTTTCCCGGGCCCAAGCGAATTTCCCTGTTCATCCAGTATTTCAAGCAATATGCGCTCGGCATGGACGTGGTAATGCTCATGATCCGGGCATTGCAGGGCAATATGGCCGATTTCCTGGCAGCTATAGAGATCGACGACTTCCACGCCCCAGGCCTCGCGGCAAAGATTCCTCAACTCCGGGCGCAGGGCCTCGCCAAGCGTGCGAACCTCCATGAGGTCGGGCAGTTTGATTTTATGTTCGATGCAATGGCGCGCCAATGCAAAGATATTCGTCGGCACGGAACTGAGATATTGCGCCTTCTGCCGCTGCAGCCATTCGGCCTGTTGCTCCAGCGGCGTCGTGATGTTCAGAACCGCGCAGGGCCCGGTCGGGTACAAACCCTTGAGGTCGGGGCTCCAGAAATTCGACAGGCCGCCCTTGGGATAAAGAGCCTTCCCGTCCTCGAGCTTCCGGATCGCCGCGACTTTTTTCGATAAATCGCGCTGGTGCCAGAAATGGCCCCTGATCGAGAATGCCTTCCAGAATGTACCCGCCAGGCCCGTCGTCAGCACCTCTACGGGTTTGCCCGTGGAGCCGGATGATTTCAGGACACTGGTTTTGCCATGTTCGCGGCGAAGCCGCGTTGAATTCAACGCGGGGCCGGCGCTCTGGATATCCTCGCGGGTCAGAACGGGAATCTCGCGCAGGATATCCTCGGTCATCCGGAATCTTCCGTCGAGGGTGAGAGAATTCAGCCTTTCCCGGTAAAAAGGCGTGCTTCGCCACGCCTGGCGCAGCAGCGTTTCAAGTTGGCGGAACTGCATCGCGCGCAGTTTTTCGGCCGGCCAGTACTGCGTATGTTCAAGCTGCTGCAGAAGCGAGAGAACGTATATGCCATCCTTGCCGGGCATCCCCGGCCAGACCATATCCGGCACCGCGGAAATCAGCGCCGGTATATCGTGGATGTCTTCCAATATTGCTTCCCCCCCCCTTACACGGGACCATTATGGAGCCTGCGCCGCCTGACGGCAACCGCCTACCGAGCATCCGAATTCATGTGCCGCGAACGCATGACTTGATCCCGCCGTCCCACCTGTCGTAGCTTGATTCCAGCTTTATCGACAGGGAGAGGGGATCGTCTGGCTGCGCCAACAGTATGCAGCGCGATCCGGTATGATTTGAAGTTCGGAATTGTTATCGCGCGCCTGATGGCGCTGTCGTTTTCGTTATCCCTGCTGCCGTTGCCGGCATTCGCGTCGGGGGGCGATTTGCCGCCGCTTGTGCGCGATATCGGCTACAGCCTGCTGCTGGCCGGCGTGCTGGCGGTGTTGTTTACGCGTTTCCGCATTCCCAGCATCGCCGCATTCCTGGCCGCCGGTATTCTGGCCGGCCCGCTGGGCATGGGCCTGGTTACCGATCCGGGGAACATCGATACGATCGCGCAGCTTGGGTTCGTGTTGCTGCTGTTCATGATCGGCCTGGAAATCGATCTGCGCCAAATACTAAGCAGCGGTCGGACAGTGATGGTCAGCGGACTGCTGCAATACCCGCTGACGATACTATTCGGCACGGGGATCGCTTATCTCCTGCTATGGCTGGGAATCGGCGCGGGGCTGCTGGGCGAAACGCCCTTAGTGCCGCTTTATATAGGTATCCTGATCGCCGGCTCTTCCACCTTGCTGGTCATCCAACTGTTCGCCATGACCTTCAGCCTGGATACCGTGGCCGGGCGCACTTGCCTCAGCCTGCTTATTTTCCAGGACATTTGGGCGATCATCATTATCGCCCTGCAGCCGAGTTTCAACGATCCGGCGATCACGCCCGTTCTGGCATCTCTGGGCGGGATTATTCTGTTGTCCGCCATTGCGGCCTTGACCGCGCAGTATGTTACTCGCCCTGCATTCGCCTGGATCGCCAAGGCCCCGGAACTGATGCTGGTTGCCGCGCTGGCCTGGTGTTTCATCGTGCTGATGTTGGGGATGAATCTGGACCTGCCCTTTCAATTGATCGCCGGGGTCAATCCGCATATCTCGGTCGGCGCCGGCATGGGCGCGCTAATCGCCGGGGCCAGCCTGGCGAGTTCACCCTTCAGCACCGAGGTGGTGTCGAAGGTTGGTATTGTGCGCGACTTCTTCATCGTGCTGTTTTTCGTCGGACTCGGCATGACCATTCCGTCCGTGAAGTCGCCGGATATCCTGATAATCGCGGCCGTGCTGGCAGTGGCGGCGCTGGCTGCCCGATTCCTTATATTTTTCCCGTTGCTTTATTTTTCGGGGCTGGACCGGCGCAATTCCATGGTCTCGTCGATCAGGCTGGCGCAAGTGTCGGAGTTCGCCCTCATCGTTGTTTTCCTGGGCGTGCAGGAAGGCCATTTCAGCAGTGATTTGAGCAGCGCCGTTATCCTGGCCTTCATTATGACCGCCCTGGTGACCCCGGCCCTGTTCAGGAAGGCCCATGCGTTTTACGAGCGCATGGCGAATATTTTGGGACGCTGCGGGTTCCACGCGCCGGTCAGCGGCGACGATCAATTCGATGATGGCGCCAGCCTTGTGTTGCTCGGCTTTCATCGCTTTGCTTCGTCGCTGCTGCACGATCTGTCGTTAGTGCATCCGCGGCTAGTCGGTAAAACGCTGGTCGTGGATTTCAACGTGTCCCTGCATGACGCGATCCGCAACGAGGGCGCACGGGTACTTTATGGAAACATAGCCAATACCGAGACCCTGCATCACGCGGTACTGGACCGGGCGAAGGTTATCGTCCTGACGATCCCCGACGAGATGCTGGTTGGGACAAACAATCAGAAGCTAATACATGCGGTGCGTGAAATAAGCCCGGACGCCGCGATTATCGCCTGCGCGACCCGGCTGGACGAGATAGACGCGCTTTACAAGGCCGGCGCCGATTTTGTCTATGTACCAAGGCTGGAGGCGTCGAAAGCCCTGTCGGAGGCGATCGGTTTCGCGCTGAACGGCCAGATCAGGCAATATCGCGAGGATGAAGACGGAAAGATTTTCCCGCCCCGCCTGCGCGACGAGGTACTTCGGTAAAAACTGGGGCAATGTCCGATCAAACGGAACCGGTTCGGTTCAGTTTGATCGGACATTGCCCGCCATTTTAAGAATTTAGAGCATCTTTATCCGATCTATTGGATCGCATGAGCGATGCCAATTGATCGGATGATGCTCTAGCCAATTCGAACGAAAAAAAGCCCGGGCAGGTCCACCCTTGCCCGGGCTGGGTAACGATATCCGACAGGGCCCGGGCCGGGGGCTGGGAGGAAGGGATCCGCTTTCGCGATTCCAATCCAAGAGACGGCCTTTAACCCTGCCGGTCGTTGGTTGATCGATCAGAAGCTGATATCCCCTCTCAACCGATCACCGACGACTCTGTGCGAAAGAATGGGAAAAGGTTCCTGAGGCCTTTTAGGGCTGCGGGGGTGATGCGATTCCGATCATCCCGCGTCCATTCGTTTCGTTGTATTTCGTTGATTGGATGATGGCGGAAATTGCCGAGCCCGGCTGTGGCATTTCTCACAAATTTATAAAAAAATGTAGTTTTGGCGTTTTTTTTTCGCGGAATTAGGGAAATTTACGTCTGTGCAAGAACGAATTCAGGCTATTTCCTCGGGTTCCAACCCCATAACGTCATGAACCATCTGGCCCAGCCGGGGCAGATCGAGGATGTAGAGAGCGTCCCGTTCCTGGCGGACGATGCCGGCCCGCGCCAGAACGTTCATCTCACGGGTTACGGCCTCGCGGTGGGTGCTGACCCGGCTGGCCATATCCGCATGGCGCGGCGGCGGCTTGACCGTTGCGGTCTGCTGTTCGACATTGCCGCCGGCCAGGCGCAGCAGCTCGGCGTGGATGCGGTTGCTAACGGTCAATGTGCTGAATTCGAAAACGCGCTCGTCGAGACGCCGCACCAGCCTGCACAGCGCCGTCATGACCTGCTGGCCGATAACGAAATGCCGGCTCATCAGTTCCATGAAATTTTTGCTGGAGAGAAAGGCGACGGTACAGGGCTCCAGCGCGAATACGCTTGCCGACCGCCCCTTGCGGTCGATCGCCGCCATCTCACCGAAATGCTGGCCGGCCTGCAGATCCTCGAACGACACCTCCTTGCCCGAGGACGAATAGAGCGACACCCGCAGGCGGCCTTCCGTCAGAAACAGAACGTCGGTGCCGGCGTCGAGATGCGCCAGCACCTGCTCGTCTTCGTCAAAGGAACGCCAGCGGCAAACTTTCGCCAACGCCGCAAGATCGGCATCCGGCAGCTCTTCGAGCAACGTGATATTGGCCAGCGATTGTCTCATTCAGTAAAAATCCAAAGCTGGTTCGACCGTTTGCCGATAATTAACTATATAGGGGTGGCTGGCAACCAGTTCCAGACCGGTTTGGGCACTCGGCTATTAATTGCCGACCGCCCCATCGCCCACGAACGGATTCCCCTGGCGCTCGCGGCCGAAACTGGAGGCGGCGCCATGGCCGGGCAGAAAGGCGACCTCGTCGCCCAGCGGGAACAATTTGTTGCGGATCGAGGCGATCAGGTCTTCGTGGTTGCCGCGCGGGAAATCGGTGCGCCCGATTGAGCCCTCGAACAGCACGTCGCCGACGACTGCTACCTTCTCGGCCGCGGCATAAAAAACCACATGGCCCGGCGTATGGCCGGGGCAATGGATGACCTGCAACGCGATATTGCCGACCGTGACCTCATCGCCATCCACCAGCCAGCGGTCGGGTTCGAAGGCCCGGCAATGCTCGAGGCCGAAACGCGATGCCTGTTCCGGCAGTTGCTCTATCCAGAAGCGGTCATCCTCGTGCGGCCCGTCGACGGGCACGCCCAACCGATCCTTCAGGTCCGCCACCCCGCCGCAATGGTCGGCATGGCCGTGGGTCACCAGGATGCGCTCTATCTCGATGTGCCTGGCCTCGGCCTCCCGGAGGATGCTGTCGATTTCGCCGCCCGGATCGATGACGGCGCCCTTCATGGTCTCCTCGCACCAAAGGATGGAGCAGTTTTGCTGGAACGGGGTGACGGGGATGACGA
>JADFVY010000161.1 GCA_015222795.1 Pseudomonadota bacterium
CGCCCCGTCACCTTGAAGCGCGGTCAAATCAGAATCGCGCATTTCGCCCATAAACCGCCGACGGACTGTTCCTGGGCCCAGGGGGAGACGCTCGCGCATCTCGAAGCCAAGAAACGGATTTGCGGCGCGTTCGCTTCCCGGGGTCTTCGGGCGGAGGTCGAGTACGTCGTTCCATCGCTCCCGAGTTACCGGCGGGCCGACGTGATGATATGGTCGCCGTCGAACGTCCGGGTCGCCGTTGAACTTCAACACACCAGCATAAGCATCGACGAGATAGAGAAGCGCGCGTTCTCGTACGCCCGCGCGGGCGTCGCCCAGGTATGGGTGCCATTCCTGCGGCCGTTCATATGGCGTGAGGCGGAGCAATTGGAAGCTGGAAAGGATGGGGACTTTTTCATAAGAAAATACCCGGCCCGGCCGTTCGAGCGATGGGTGCACGAATTTCACTGTCCCGATTTCTGGTTCTACGATCCCAGCGCGCGTGTTCTGTGGCGAGGCCGCTTCGAGGATCATTACCTGTGGGTGAATGAATCGCGTTGGTACAACGATTCCGGCGAAGAGGTGCATGGCGGAGGCCACCGCCGTTATTCCAGGAGGTGGAAGGAGCTAACTCTCTGGGGGCCCTATGCGCTCGACCAGGTAAGAATCAAGATCGCCAGAAGGAAAGAGTTGGGTTCCGACCGGTATTATATGCCTCCGGGACGCCTGGCGCGGTTCGTTATAGACAAGAATATATAGGGCGTTCCGCACGGGTACGACCACGAGGATAAATCTCAGAGTCTGGCCCGACCGACCCGATCCTCCAAGTATCGTTGGCATTTACACCCTCACAACTCCACCGCCGTGCTCTTGTACACCGTCCGCATCACGAAGATTGAGCGTATCCTGGCCACGTGGGGGAGGCGGGACAGGTATTCCTTGTGGATGCGCTCGTAGTCGGCAACGCCGGCCACTGCCACGCGCACCACGTAATCCGCGTCGCCCGCCATCAGATAGCATTCCATGACGGCCGGCACGTTTCGCACCGCGTTTTCGAAATTGTTCAGATACTCCTCGGCCTGGCTGTCCAGCGAGACCTCGACGATGACGCTGCTACCCAGTCCGATCGCCTCCTTGTTTACCAGCATGACATAGCCGGCGATGACGCCTTCTTCTTCCAGCCGGCCGACCCGGCGGTGGCAGGCGGACGGGGATAAATTTACGCTCTCGGCCAACTGCGCATTGGTCATGCGGCCATCATGCTGCAGCAAATTTAGAATCTTGCGATCTGTCGCGTCCAGGTCAATCATTCGAATATATTACGCAAAAATCTCTAATATACGCAAGGTACTTCGAAAGCAGGGTGATTTGCCGGGTAATTTTGCAAGCACATTCGCTTGTATATCGATTATGCTTTCCCCTGATTTCAACGCCGTTCCAGGGAGGACGAGTCATGCTCATCGGTGTACCAAAAGAGATCAAGAATCACGAATACCGGGTCGGGATGACCCTGGGCAGCGTTGCCGAGGCGGTTGCGCACGGCCACAAGGTACTGGTCGAGACCAATGCCGGCGCCGGCATCATGTGTTCCGACGCGGATTACATCGCCGCCGGCGCGACGATCGCCGCCACGGCGGCTGATGTTTTCGCCGCCGCCGAGATGATCGTCAAGGTCAAGGAGCCCCAGGCGGTTGAGCGCGCCATGCTGCGCCAGGACCAGATCCTCTTCACATACCTGCACCTGGCTCCGGATCCCGAGCAGACCAGGGACCTGGTCAACAGTGGCGCCGTCTGCATCGCCTACGAGACCGTCACCGACGCCGCCGGCCGCCTGCCGCTGCTGGCCCCGATGTCGGAGGTCGCGGGCCGCATGTCGATCCAGGCCGGCGCCCACTGCCTTGAGAAAACACAGGGCGGACGCGGCATGCTGCTGGGCGGCGTGCCGGGCGTGGCCCCCGCCAAGGTCGTTATCCTGGGCGGCGGCGTGGTCGGCGTGAACGCGGCCTACATGGCCACCGGCCTTGCCGCCGACGTCACCGTCATCGATCGTTCGGCCGTCGCCATGCGCGTCATAACCGATCGCTTCGGCCCCGCGGTGAAAACCGTGCATTCGAACAAGACCTCGGTCGAGGAAGAAGTGCTGGCGGCTGATCTGGTGATCGGCGGCGTGCTGATCCCCGGCGCGGCGGCGCCCAAGCTGGTGACCGCCGAGATGGTCAGCCGGATGAAGCC
>JADFVY010000162.1 GCA_015222795.1 Pseudomonadota bacterium
GAGGGCGGCGTCCAGTTCGCGCGCCCTTGGCGGCGGGCCTTCACGCCCCGCGGCGATCATCCAGGCGGCCACGAAGGCGCGGTAGCGGTCGCGCCGGCATTCCGCGCAAGGCCGGTGGCCGGCGGCCAGCGCCACCGCTTCGTCCAGGAAGAACAGTTCGGTGTATCGTCGCGGGCTCATGACATCGCGCCGCCGTCCCTTGAACGCCAGCAGGCAGATTATCCAGTTCTTGTGCCGCCAGCGTGCCTTGCCCAACCTTTGCGCACCGTCATGCAGAATTCCGCGATTGCCCATGAACAGGCCGCGCGCCGGGTCGGCGATAATCTCGCCTGTCGGCGTTACGCGGTTTTGCAGCGCCACGTGTCACCCGCCCCGCGCGGCCTCGCGCAGCCGCTCGTCCAACTCCACCTGCCAGGCCGTCACAAGGGCGTTGGTCTCACTGGCCATGCCCATGACGGCGAAGGCCTCGGCCAGTATCTCGGGCGTGGCGACCCTGGCGCGCGCCGTGGCGGTGTGGGCGACCGTGCAATATTCGCAGCCGTTGGTGACGCTGACCGACACGAAGATAAGCTCCTTGATCATCGGGGCGATTTCACCCGGCCCCATGGTCTGTTTCATGCCTTCCCAGGTGCGCTTCAGGGTCGCGGGGTCCTGTGCGATCACCTTCCAGAAATCGGCGATCCAGCGCAGCTTGCGCGTCTCCATGATATCGTCATAGACGGCGCGAACCTCCGGCGAGGCGTCCTCATATTCGACCTTGTTACCTATCGGCATCTACTTCACCCCCTGCGCGGCGCGGCGCAGTTTGTCGTCGACTTCCACCTGCCAGCCGGTGACCAGCGCATTGGCCTCGCTGGCCATGCCGATCACCGCCATCAGTTCCGCCAGCGCCCCGTCGGTCATCCCCTTGGCCCGCGCGCCGGCCAGATGTGAGTTGATGCAGTATTCGCAGCCATTGGTGATGCTGACCGCGGCATAGATCATCTCCTTGGTCAGCGGGTCCAGCGCACCGGGCGCCATCACCTGCTTGATGCCTTCCCAGGTGCGCTTCAGGGTCGCAGGGTCTTGAGCCAGCGCCTTCCAGAAATTATTGATCCAGTCGACCCTGCGGGTCGCCATAATATCGTCATAGACGGCGCGAACTTCGTCGCTGGCATCTTCGTATTCCACGAATTTGCCGATCGGCATGGCGGTTCCACTCCGTTCCGTTGAGCAATTGTCCGGCCGAGATATAATGCCCATCCCGGTATAATGCTTCACGACCATGCTCGTCTCATGGCCCTGCAGGGTCAATATTTCGTCAACTCCGCGATCAAGGCTGGCGCGTGGCGCAGTTGGCATAGCGGGCGGCCTCTTCGGTCCGGCCCAGTTGTTCCAGTACCAATACCAGATTATAACATGCTTCCCGGTTGTCGGCGTCGGCGGCAGAGGCCCTGCGGTAAGCGTCGGCGGCTTCAGGCAACCTGCCCAGATACCAAAGGTTATTACCGACGCCGACCCAGGCACTGGATCGGTTCGGTTCGAGAACCGTTAACTGCCTGTATATATCGAGGCTGCGGGTGGAATCGCCGGACTGACCCAGCAGCAGACCCAAAGCCTCCAGCGGCCCGGCTCTGTCTTTCAGTCCTGCAAGGGCGACGGATTTCTCGTATTGCCCGACAGCTGCCTGCGTTTCTCCCGTCCGCGCCAGATAACCGCCCAGCCCATGATAACCGGCGAAGTGCTCCGGATTGGAGGTGATGATCCGGCGGTAGACTCGCTCGTTATCCTGCCAATCCCGATTGGCGTCGATGGTAATCCCCAGCGGCAGCAATAAAAAGGCGACGACAGCGGCAAGGACGACCCTATTTCCCATAAAATTAAACGTGCCCGCCAAGCAGGCAACGAGAAGCGCAATACCCACCGAAGGCATGTAAAGGGAGCGAAGAGCGAACAACGGGGTCGGGTTGAAACTTGCCGCCAGCGGCGGCAGCAGAGTGGCGAATAACCATGCCGCGGCAAAAAGCAGCGCCCGGCGATCTCTGACCCGCTTTAAAAAGAGAAAGACGAAAAAGATCGTCAGGGATCCAACAGCGAGGCCGGAAGCAAGAGAGCTTTGCCATCCCGATGGCATGCTAAGATAAAGCGGCTGTGGGTAGGGCAGGATGAGATGCCGCAGATATTCGGCGAGAAAGGCTGGGAAGCGGAGCCACGCGTCCAGGTCGGAAAAGACAAGTGGCGTCGCCTCGCCCAGCACCGCATTGCGAACCACGAAATAAAAAGCGAGAAGCACGAAGTACGGTGCCGCCAAGAGGAGGCGCGGACGACCATGCCGGATCCAGTCAAAAGCAAGAATCAGAATCGGAAATCCTATCGCCGTCTCGACAGTGAGCAGTGCGATCAGGAAGAAAAAAACCGCCTGGATGAAAGTATGGATGCTCTTCGTGCGCTGATGATGGTCGTGAAATAAATAGGATGCCAGGATAAGGACCGTGGCCATCGGATGGGGAAATGCCAAAATCCAGGAAACGGCCTCCACGTGGACCGGGTGGACGGCGAAAAAGCAAGCGCCCATGCCAGCCGCTGGGGCCGAGATGTCAGGTATCAGGCGCGAAATGACCCTCAGGACCAGAAGGGTGGCGGCTATGTGCAGGCTCAGACTAAAGAGATGTAGCGCCAGCGCACTCCCCGGCCAAAGGTAGTTGCCGAGCCACAGGACAGCGAAAACAAGGGGACGGTAACTGGCGCTGTAAGCATCCGGAAGATTACTATAGGAATAAAAGTTTCCGGTGAAAAAGTAGGCGAAATCATGAGGTTCGCTCAGTTGCGGATTGTCCACCAGGAATGCGCGGTCATCCAGAACAAATTCCCCACCCAACCCATTCACATAGGCGGCCGCGGCCAGAAGCGCCGCAATCAAGGCTGCGAGGAACCAGGGGCCATTTCCGGTGCGGAACCATGGCAAGGCCCTGTCCAAGGTCATTCTCATAGGCCCCCTTTCCCTGCTTTGCGCCGGCGTTACGCCTTCTTGTCGCCGTCTCCGCCCGTAAGTTTCTTCAGTGTCTCGCCGATATTTCCCGGGAAGGGGAAGATGATGGTCGAGGTTTTTTCGCTGGCGACTTCGGTCAGGGTGGCGAGATAGCGTAGCTGCATCGCCTCCGGCACGGCTGAGAGCTTGCGGCCGGCCTCCAGGAATTTTTCGGCCGCCTGGGCCTCGCCCTCCGCATCGATGATCTTGGCGCGGCGCATGCGTTCGGCCTCGGCCTGCTTGGCGATGGCGCGGATCATGCTCTCTTCCAGATCCACATGTTTCAGCTCGACATTGCCGACCTTGATGCCCCAATCGTCGGTCTTCTCGTCGAGAATCGCCTGGATATCGCGGTTCAGCTTGTCGCGCTCGGCCAGCATTTCGTCCAGCTCGTGCTGGCCCAGAACCGACCGCAGGGTGGTCTGGGCAAACTGGCTGGTGGCCATGATGTAATTCTCGACATTGATGATCGCGCGCTCGGGGTCGATCACCCGGTAATAGACCACCGCGTTGACATGCACCGAGACATTGTCGCGGCTAATCACGTCCTGGGTCGGCACATCGAGCACCCGCATGCGCAGATCGACCCGCACCATGCGCTGCAGCAACGGAATCAGGATGATCAGGCCGGGCCCTTTAACACCGCTGAATCGGCCAAGGGTAAAGATGACGCCTCGCTCATATTCGCTGAGGATGTTGAGGATCAACCACAAACCGCCGATAAACAAGATTCCGCCGATTCCGATAAGGGTTAATAGCATGTCAGTCTCCTTCCGTTTCCCGTGCGGCGGGTCCGACGACAAGCGTCACGCCGTCGCGGTCCAGCACCGTAATTTCCTCGCCCTCCCGGAACGGCCCCTGATCGGTGCGGGCCCGCCAGATTTCACCCTGGAACCGCACATGGCCGGTACCCTCCGACCAGTCTATCACCAGGCAGGGCCGGCCCAGCATGGCCTCATGCCCGCTGGCGGCCGGCTGGCCGCGGGCCCGGATGAACATGGCGACGATCAGCAGCATGAAGGCGCCGGCCAGGGTGGCGAGCGACCCGATCAGCCAGGGCGATATGCCGTAGCCGGGCACGCCGGTGTCGACCAGCATCACCGATCCAATAACGAAGGATACCACGCCGCCGAATCCCAGCACCCCGAAACTGGGGATGAATGCCTCGGAAACCAGCAGCGCGAAGCCCAGCAAAATCAGCCCGACCCCGGCATAATCGACCGGCAGCACATGCAGGCCGTAGAGGCCGAGGATGATGCTGATCGCCGCGATTACCCCGGCAATCATGGTGCCGGTATACAGCTCGATCATCAGGGCGGGAATGCCGATGGTGAACAGCAGCAGATAGGCCACCGTCGGGTCGGTGATGATTTCCAGAAACTCGTTGCGCCAGTCCGGCGCCAGATCGACGACCGGCAGGCCGGCGGTCTCCATGACATGGTCGGAACCATTCAGGTCGACTTTCATGCCGTCGGCCTTTTCCAGAATTTCGGCGGGCGATTCGGCGATGAAGTCGATGACTTTTTCGGCCAGCGCGTCCTCGGCCGACAAGCTGGCGGCTTCCGTTACCGCCCGGACCGCCCATTCCTCGTTGCGGCCGCGCTTTTGCGCCAGGCTCTTGATATAGGCGACGGCGTCGTTGAGGACCTTTTCCTCCATGCCGGGCTTGCCGCTGTAGGTTTCCGGACTATCGGTGTCGGCGTTATCATCGGCGGCGGCCTTTTCCTTCTCGGCGTCGGCGGCGGTGGTTTCTTCGTCCTTTGCGTCCTCGTCGGGCTTATCGCTGTCCTTGCCTTCATCGGCATGATCGCCGCCTCCACCGCCCAGTTGCACCGGCGTCGCCGCGCCCAGATTGGTCGCCGGCGCCATCGCCGCGACGTGGGAGGCATAGAGCATATAGGTTCCAGCACTGGCCGCGCGCGCGCCCGGCGGGCCGACATAGCCGATCACCGGGACCGGGGATGCCAGGATATCCTTGATGATCGCGCGCATCGAGGTATCGAGCCCGCCCGGCGTATCCATCTGAAGAATAACAACAATTGCGCCGCCCTCGACCGCCTGTTCGAGACCGCGATGGATGTAATCGGCGACCGCCGGGCCAATCGGCCCATTAACGATCAGCCGCGCCGCATGGCCGGACTTCTGCGCTCGGCCCCCATCGGCCGACAAAACGGCCAGCGAAAAGGCAACCGCAACCAGGGCGAAGACACGCCATAACAGACGCATACGACTATGGATCAACCGTGACATGCATGGATGATGAAGGTTCGGGTCGGTTATGTCCAGCGCCTTGAAACTTATAATTGATTCTAATTGTCCGGGTATTTGTCCAGCACCGCCCGCAAGTCGGTGGCCAGGCGTTGCGCATCGCATCGCGTCCCGATGGGCCTTGACTGCGGGCGCCCCTTACGCCTCCGGCGCGCATCATGTCGCGAATTTTCTCGATCGCGCGGGCAAAATCGCCGATCTCGTCCAGCTTGTTCGTGGCCGGCACCTCGGCATCGTAATCGCCATCGGCCCAGGGCGAACCAAGCAGCATGGCAAGCAAACTTTCGGTCCGCGGCGTCAACTCCGCGCTAACAATATCGTCCAACATCCGTCCGTCCGCAGTCGCTGCGAGTTCCTCGGCCTTGTCCTTAAACGCCCTGTATTCCGCGAGAATTGCCTTGATTTCCACCCAGTTTCGAATCTCTTCAGCGCCGGTCCAGTTCCGCGAGAGCTCGTCCAGCACCCCGCGCTAGCGATCGATATCGCGCCATATTTCGACGCGCCGTTCCCCGAGAACCGGGTCGCCGGCGCGCATGAAATCGCGCAGCGCCAGCGACGAGGACTGAATATCGAAGGCCAGCCGGGCGCCGATATCCGCGCTCGGCATTCGCATCTGATCGACTCGCTCAACGCGGCTCTTGATGTCACTCATCATGATGTAAGTCACGGCGACCACGATGCTCAAAACCATGGTGACACATAAAGCCCATTATCAGCCTGCTGCGAACGGGCATCGCGCTGACGGGGCTTTGCCCTGTCGGCTCGTTCAATTTCTGCAAGTATCCCTCCCTCGGCGCGCCGGTTTATCCCGCGCGGATGCCGGCCAGGAAACGCTCGATTTCTTGAGAAAGGCCCTCGGCGCGTTTGGTCAGGGATTCCGTGGCCGACATGACCTGGCCAGCCGCCGCGCCGGTTTCGCCGGCGGCCTGGTTGACCTTTTCGATATTGGCGTCCACCTCGCCGGTGCCGCGGGCGGCCTCCTGAACATTGCGCGCGATCTCGCGGGTCGAGGCGCCCTGCTGCTCCACGGCGGTGGCGATGGTCATGGAGATATCGTTGATCTCGCCGATGATGTCGTGAATGCCGCGAATATCGTCTACCGCGCCCATGGTCTGTTCCTGTATGGCATCGATCTGGGCCGAAATTTCCTCGGTAGCCTTCGCGGTCTGGTTGGCCAGGTTCTTGACCTCATTTGCGACCACGGCGAAGCCCTTGCCGGCCTCGCCAGCGCGCGCCGCCTCAATGGTGGCATTCAGCGCCAGCAAATTGGTCTGGCCGGCGATCTCGTTGATCAGGCTCACCACTTCGCCAATCCGCCCAGCGGTAACCGACAGGTCGCGCACAGTGCTGTCGGTGCGCCTCGCCTGGTCCACGGCGCGCCCGGCAATATCGGCTGATTGCCCGGCCTGGCGGCCGATTTCGGCGATCGAGGCGGTTAACTGCTCCGCCGCGGTTGCGACCGTTGCCACATTGGCCGAGGCTTCACGCGACGCTGCCGCCACGGCGGCCGACTGAGTGCTGCTTTCCTCCGCCGTGCCAGACATCCGGGATGCGACCGCCTGCATCTGGGCGGCTTCCTCGCCAACCGACTCGACAATGCCCTTTACCTGACCTTCGAACCGGTCGGCCAGTTCCAGCATGGCGCGGCGTTTTTCCTCGCGAGCCGCGCTTTCCTTTTCTTTCTGCTCAAGTTGCAATTCCGCCTTCTCGATGGCGTTTTCGCGGAAGACCCGTAGCGCCCGCCCCATCTCACCGATTTCGTCGCGGCGATGCGCCCAGGGAACCTCGATCTCGATTTCGCCGGCCGCCAGGCTACTCATGGCGCTGGTCATCCGTCCCAGCGGGCGGGTCACGCGCCAAAAGACAAATGCCAGCGAAATTGCAATGACGCCGGTGCCAAGGGCAAGCAGGACTATGTCCACATTGATGTGCCGGGTACCGCGATTCACCGCGCCCATGGCAATTTGGCGCGAATGATCGGCGGCGATCCCGGCCAACTGCTGCACCGACTGCGCCGCGCGCCGCGACCGGTCGCGCCATTCGTCTTCCAGAACGGGATAGGGTGTTTCCTCGGTGCCGGCTTGGGCCATGGCGTCCCGCAGTGCGACATAATCGCGCCGATAAAGCGCCTCGGCCTCTCGAATCGCATCGATAAGTCCGGCGTCCAGGAAACCGCGAATGGCGCTGGCTTCCAGCAAGCTCCAGGCAGCTTCAATCCGCCCGCGCGCGGCGCCCAGCTTGCCTATGTCGTCCCGCGACAACGACTCGGCCGAGGAAATAGCGCGCGCGATAATTTCACGTTCCTGTGCGGTATGCTCGGCAATCGTCCAGACCGCTTCCTGCAATTGCGCCAACTCCTGGATTCGCGCGAACCGGGGTGGAAAATCCAACCGACTGTCGGGTCTGAACCCGGTGGAAACTCTTAGTTGGCGCAGAAGAAATATTGTTTCGCTGACTGCGGGCCACCACTGCTCGGCGAGTTCCCGATCGTCCAGCATGCCGCCTGTCAGCAATGCGGCGTCGACCTTGCCGCGTAAGGCTTCCAGAATCGCTTTATTACGCTCCAGCGCAACCAGATGCGCGCCGGCGGCGCCTCGCGATGCCTGACCGGCCGTGGCAAACAGCGCCGCCATCGCCTGTTGCGCCTCGGCGCGATGTCCCAGCGCTTCCTCGCCCAGCGGTCCGTCGATCACGCCCATAAAGCTGCCGATGCCAAGGGCGCGCACGGTGAATTCACGTTCCACGGCAAGCGCGCTGGCCGCCTTCAAAGAGTTTTCGGCGATCATGCCGGCGTCGACCGCGACGCGCGCGTTAGCCCGCTTGGCGATCGCGTCGCTCGTCAGGCCGATCGTGTAATAGCCGATGATCGCCCCAAGCACCACGAGCATGGCGAACAGACTAAACCGGATCGTAAATATGGATGCCAGCTTGTGCAGCATGTTTTCCTACTCTCAAAACCCGCCCGGATTCACTGAAGAATAGACCAGGTGAAGGCTCACCCCGCCAGCTATGTGTTACCACTTTAGGGTTAATGGAATGTTAAGGATGCCTTGCGATGAAAATGCTTATTTGCATGAACGGCGCCCAAAGAAAAAAGGGCCGCCCCGAAGGGCGGCCCTAGCCTGGAGCAAACGGACAGGCCGTTACTTTAGTATCAGGCGGAGCGAACTTCCTTGAGGAAGTCGTCAACCTGGCCCCGCAGGCCTTCGGCCTGGCGGGACACTTCCTGCGCCGCGCCGAGCACCTGACCCGCCGCCGAGCCAGTTTCCGCCGCCGCCCGGTTGACGTTGTCGATATTGGAATTGACGTCCTGCGTGCCGGTCGCGGCCTGCTGAACGTTGCGGGCGATTTCCTGGGTGGAAACACCCTGTTCCTCGACCGCCGAGGAGATGGTCGTCGAGATATCGCTGATTTCACCGATGATCGAGCGAATCTTTTCGATCGCACCGACGGCGCCGTTTGTCTCTTCCTGGATCGCGGTGATCTGGGTCGAGATTTCCTCGGTCGCCTTGGCAGTCTGGTTGGCCAGGTTTTTGACTTCCTGGGCCACGACGGCAAAGCCCTTGCCCGCCTCACCGGCACGCGCCGCCTCGATGGTGGCATTGAGCGCCAGCAGGTTGGTCTGGCCAGCGATGTCGTTGATCAAGTTCACGACATCGCCGATCTTGGCCGCGGCCTCGGCCAGGCCCCGGACCGTATCGTTGGTCGTTTCAGCCTCGATCACCGCGTTCTGGGCAATCTTGGCCGACTGCATGACCTGGCGTCCGATCTCGGCGATCGATGCCGAAAGCTCTTCGGCCGTGGCCGCCACGGTCTGCACGTTCGCGGTTGCCTGTTCGGAGGCGCTCGCCACGTTCGCCGACTGACGGCTGGTCTCTTCCGCAGTAGCGGACATTTGCTGAGCAGTTGCCTGCATCTCGGTCGCGGAGGACGAAACGCCGTCCACCACATCCTTGACCTGGCCCTCGAAGCGATCGGCCATCTTGTACATGGCCTCGCGCTTTTCGTCCTCGGCACGTTTCTGTGCTTCGACCTGTTCTTCCTCAAGGCGGATCTTCTCGATTGCGTTGTCCTTGAATATCTGTACCGCCTGGGACATTTCGCCGATTTCGTCACCCCGGTCGGCGCCCTCGACCATCACGGCGTTGTCGCCTTCGGCGAGGCGGGTCATAACGTCGATGATCGTTGAGATCGGCTTGACGATACGACCGCGAATCACGAACAGGGAAGCACCGACCAGAACCAGGATTACGACTCCGGTCAAATACATGGAAAAGGAAGACAGGCTCATGGCTTCCGCCAGAACAGCTTGAACCTCGGTCGCTTCGCGATTGCTTCGGGCTATATTTTCGCGGCCCAGCGTCGACATGCCGTTTAGCGCCGGGCTGTCGTCAACCTTGACCGACCGGTCGATTTCCTCCGCGCTCGCGAAAGAGCCGGCCATGGACTCTGCCTGCCGCAATCCCTTCTCATAAGCCGAGACAACACCGCGAATATCGGACAGCGCCTTGTCTTCGGCCGGTGTCACGCCGAGGGCCCTGATCTCATCGATAGCGGCATAGGCGTTGTTCATCGCGACCTCTACCTTGGCGATGCGGGGTTTGTCCTGGCGCAGTACGAAGTTCTTGAACTGGTGGATCATGCCGCCGTAACCCAGCGTATTGGCCAGCTTGGTTACAAGACCCGCCCGCCCGAGTTCGGTAACGGAAATTCCCAGTTGGGTGGCGATTTCGCTATCCAGCGTGTTCAATCCGGCAAGCGCCGGGCCATCGTCCACCTTGACCGTCTGGTCGATTTCGTCCGCCGTGGCGCCGGCGCCGGCCATCTGGGCCGCCTGTTGCAGCCCGTCATTATAGGCGGTGAGAACAGAATCGATGTCGTCGAGCGCCTTGGCTTCCGTGGCATTCACGCCCAACGACCGGTACCGGTCGACGGCGGCCTGCGCAGCGCCCATTTTAGCCTGGACCTTGCGAATTCGGGGTTGATCCTGCCGCAGCACGTAATTTTTGAACTGGTGGATCATGCCGCCATAGCCAAGATTGGTGCGCAGCGCCGTCGCGGCGTCCGCCTTGTCGTTCTTGGATTTGCGGAATGCGTCCCAGGCAGTTTCGATCTGGGCGACGTCATTGCTGATATTTACGGCGTTATAAATCAGAACACCGCCACCCGCGAGGAGAACCCCGACGAATATCCAGCCAACCGTGGCGATTCTGAGACTATTGAAAAACTTCATAACCTGTACTCCCGCGCATAGAATTTAATTCACGGCATTTTTGAATAGGCTCATCTGCCCTTTTCAATGCCACTCTAACCAGCCAAAATATCCTTATTAATCTTATGGATATATTGGGCTTACCTCTATTGGTCAGAGTAAGGGATACAGGTTACCTATTGATTAATATGACTCACACTAAATGCTATCTATTTTTGGGTATTATCGGCTTGCGGTGGCTCATGCAAAAATAGTGCGGGGGGTAATGACGCGAAGCCAAATCCAACGCGGGCGATAGCGCCAAAACTAAAAACTGTTAGCGCTGCGCGGTTTCCCAGCGTGGGCTTATCCAGGGTTCCTGGTTCGAGGGCGGCAGCGGGTCGCGGCCGAGGATCAGGTCGCTGGCCTTTTCACCGACCATGATCGACGGGCCATTCAGATTGCCGTTGTTGATGCGGGGGAAGATCGAGCTATCGACCACGCGCAGGCCTTCCACGCCGATCACCCGGCATTCCGGATCGATGACCGCCATGGCGTCATCGGGCGCGCCCATGCGGCATGTGCCGCAGGGATGAAAGGCGCTTTCCACCTCTTCGCGGATGTAATCGTTCAACGCCTCGTCACTTTCCACATGTGGCCCCGGGGAGATTTCGCGCCCCACGAAAGGCTTGAAGGCATCCTGGGCGAATATTTCGCGCGTCAGGCGGATGCAGTTGCGGAAATCGGCCCAGTCCTTCTCATCCGACATGTAATTGAACTGGATGGCCGGCGCGTCCTTCGGGTCGGCGGAGCGCAGCCGCACCCAGCCGCGCGAGGGCGAGCGCATCGGCCCGACATGGGCCTGGAAACCGTGGCTCTCGGCCGCCGCCTTGCCGTCATAGCGGATCGCCACGGGCAGGAAGTGATACTGGATGTCGGGATATTTCACCCCGGCCCCGGAGCGGATGAAGGCGGCGCTTTCGAAATGGTTGGTGGCGCCGAGCCCGGATCGGAAGAACAGCCATTGCGCGCCGATCATGGCCTTGGAGAACAGGTTCAGATGCTTGTAGAGCGTGATCGGCTGGGTGCACTCCATTTGAATATAAAGCTCCAGATGGTCCTGCAGGTTTTCGCCCACGCCGGGCCGGTCGGCCACGACCTCGATGCCATGCTCGCGCAACTCCGCCGCAGGGCCGATGCCCGACAGTTTCAGCAGCTTGGGCGAATTGATCGACGAGGCCGCGATGATGACCTCGCGCCGCGCCCGCACGGTCTCGATCCGCCCGCCGCGTTCGTATTCCACGCCGACGGCGCGCTTGCCCTCGAACAGAATGCGCCGGGCGAGGCCGCGTTGCATGGAGGCATTGGGGCGCTTCAGGGCAGGCTTCAGATAGGCGTTGGCGGCCGACCAGCGCCGGCCCTTCCAGATGGTCATCTCCATCGGCCCGAAGCCTTCCTGCTTCTCGCCGTTATAATCGTCGGTCACTTCGTAGCCCGCCTGGCGGCCGGCCTCGACGAAGGCGTGGAACAGGGGGTTTTTTCGCGACCCCCGCGTCACATGCAGCGGCCCATCCGTGCCGCGCCAGCCTTCCTGCCCTCCATGGGATGATTCCATGCGCTTGAAATAGGGCAGCACATGCCGGTAACCCCAGCCCGTCGCGCCCTGTTCCTCCCAATGATCGTAGTCGTGGGCATGGCCGCGTACATAGACCATGCCGTTGATCGACGACGAGCCGCCGACCACCTTGCCCCTGGGGCAGACCAGCTTGCGCCCGCCAAGATGGGGTTCGGGCTCCGACGCGTAACCCCAGTCATAGGTCGCCATATTCATCGGGTAGGACAGCGCAGACGGCATCTGGATCAGCGGCCCCATGTCCGTGCCGCCATATTCCAGCACCAGCACCGTGTGCCTGCCGTCCTCGGAAAGCCTGTAGGCCATGGCGCAACCCGCCGAGCCCGCGCCAACGATGATGAAGTCGAATTCCTGTGCAGATGTCATTGCCGCCCCCGGAGGTGGGGACCGGTGTCAGCCCAGCCCCAGCTGTTGCAATATTGCCCGGGTCGCAGGATGCGCCGGATTTTCCATGCCGGTCAATACCGTGAAATGGTTCACCCCCAATATTGCCTCGGCGACGGTTTCGACATCCTTCGCGCCCCAGACCGCGGCCATGGCCTCGGACTGCTGGCGGAAGGCGTCGGTCTCGTTATCGCCCCAGTAGAGCGCGAGCGGCGCATCGCAGGCCGGCTTCATGAACAGCGGGCTGTTGCGCCGCGCAACCGCGTCATCCATGCCGACCTTCAGATTAATCGTGGTGTTCAACAATGGCTCCAGGTCGAAAACGCCGCTGATCGAAACGCCGCCCTTCACCAGGTCCTTCGGCAGGTCCGCACCGAAATGGGGCCAATCGGTCGCCATGACCATGCCGACCAACTGTCCGCCGCAGGAATGACCGGAGACCGTTATGCGGTCCGGGTTGCCGCCGAAACTCTTCACGCAGCCATACAGAAATGCCAGCGCGGCGCGGCACTGCCGGCCGATTTCGTCGATCGTGACGTCCGGGCAAAGTCCGTAATCAATAACCGCCACATGGGCGCCGGCTTCGACCAGGGGCCGCGCCACGAAACTGGATGATTTCTTGTCGTTGGACTGCCAGTACCCGCCATGGATATACATATGGACCGGCGCATTTTCGGCGTCCGCCAGAAACAGGTCCAGCGTCTCGGCATCGCTGTCGCCGTAGACGAGCGTACGCATTGTTTTTGCGTCGACCGCCCAGGCCGCGCTCATGGCGGCCCATTCAGCCAACAGTTCCGGATGTTCCGGGACGTTTGCACGGTTGTTATACAGCCCGTCCATTGCTGGATCTATCATGCCAACTCTTCCATGAGTTTATCAGTTCATTATTTTAAAGCAGTGTACTGATGAACCTGTTAAGGAATTGCTACTACACGCCCAGATGGCGATGCGCAAGCCCGGCGTCCGCGACGAGCGCATCGGACTCACCGGACCAGACCACGCGGCCCTTCCCCAGGATATAGTGGCGGTCGGCGATGCGGGCCAGGGCGGCGATGTCCTTGTCGATTACCAGGATGGCCTGCCCGGCCTGTTTCAGATGCGCCAGCGCGTTCCAGATTTCCTGACGAATCAGCGGCGCCAGCCCTTCCGTGGCCTCGTCCAGGATCAATAATTTCGGATTGGTCATCAGCGCCCGGGCAATGGCCAGCATCTGCTGTTCGCCACCCGACAGGGTATCGCCCATATTACCGGCCCGCTCGGCGAGACGCGGGAACATTTCGCAGACCGAACGATAATTCCAGGGAGTCTCACCGGATGCCGTCGCCACCATATTTTCCCGCACGGTGAGGTTGGGGAATATCTGCCTGCCCTCGGGCACCAGCCCGATCCCGGCGCGCGCTATTTTGTATGCCGGACGGCCCGCCATCTCGGCGCCGTCAAACAGAATCGATCCGCGCCGTGGCGGCGTCAGCCCCATGATCGAGCGCACCGTCGTCGTCTTGCCCATGCCGTTGCGGCCCATCAGCGTCACGACCTCGCCCGCGCCGACTTGCAGCCCAACGCCGAACAACACCTGGCTGGCGCCGTAAAAAGTTTCGATATCGCGGACGGCAAGCATCAGGCGTCACCCCCCAGATAAGCGTCGCGCACGGCAGCATCGGCGCGAATATCCTCGGGTACGCCGCTGGCGATGACCTTGCCATACACCAGCACAGTGATACGGTCGGCCAGCGAGAAAACGACATCCATGTCGTGCTCCACCAGCAAAATAGCGAGTTGCCCCTTCAGCCCTGCCAGCAGGTCGACCATGCGCAGGGATTCATCGTGGCCCAGGCCGGCCATCGGTTCGTCCAACAGAAGAAGTTTCGGGTCCGTGGCCAGCGCCATGGCAAGTTCAAGTTGGCGCTGTTCGCCATGGGCCAGATTCGCCGCCAGGATATCGGCGCGCCCGGCCAGCCCGACGCGCTCCAGCACAGAACGAGCGGGCTCGCGCAGGGACGCGTCGCGTCGCGCATTGTCCCAGAAGCGGAAACTGTGCCCCTGATGTGCCTGGATCGCCATGGCGACATTGTCTTCCGCCGTAAAACCCCGAAACAGGCTGGTGACCTGAAACGACCGTGCCAGCCCCGCCCGCGCCCGCGCGTCCGCGCCAAGCCTGGTGACATCCCGCCCGCCGAAAAATACCGCGCCCGCGTCCGGATGCATCTCGCCGGAAAGCTGCGCTATCGCCGTGGTCTTGCCGGCGCCGTTGGGGCCGATCAGTGCATGGATTTCGCCGGGCCGGATCTCGAGGCTCAACGCATCCGAGGCCGTTACCGCCCCGAAACGTTTGACCAGCCCGTCCGCCCGCAGCAATGCATCGCTCATGGCGCGCCCCTCCGACCGGCCAGCCAGCCATAGATGCCCTGTTTCGCGAACAGAACGATCAGGATCAGCAGCGGGCCGAGCACAATTTTCCAGTGTTCGGTCCAACCTGACAGCAACTCTTCGAGCAGCAGGAACGCCACCGCGCCAAAGACCGGGCCGATCAATGTGCCCATGCCGCCCATGATCGCCATCACCATGATCTCGCCCGACTTGGTCCACTCCATCAGCGAGGGGCTGACGAATTCTGTCTGGTTGGCGATCAGCGCGCCGGCCAGCCCCGCCACGGCGCCGGCGATGGTAAAACAGGCCAGCTTGTAACGGTAAACCGGGAAACCGAGGGCCGTCATGCGGCGCTCGTTTTCGCGCACGCCGGCAATCACCATGCCGAAGCGCGACGCAATCAGCCGCTGGCCGAGCCAAAGGAACAACAGCAGCAACGCAAGGCAAACATAATAGAATGTCATATCGTCGGAGAGGTCGAGACCGGGGAAATGGCTGCGCCCATACATTGAAAGCCCGTCATCACCCCCGTAAGTCTGCAGTGAGACGAAGAAGTAATAGAGCATCTGCGCAAACGCCAGCGTGATCATGATGAAATAGACCCCGCCGGTGCGCAAGGATACCGCGCCGATAACCAGCGCCAGCCCACCCGAAACAAGCATGGCCAGGGGCCAGACGACGAGCACGTTGTCGCTGCCCGGTATCAGTCCCAGGAAATTCGAGCCCTCGAAACCATGCGCGAACATGATCCCGACCGTATAACCCCCAACGCCGAAAAAGGCCGCGTGGCCAAAGCTGACCATGCCGCCGAAACCAAGGATCAGATCGAGACTGGCCGCCGCCAGCCCGTAGATCAGCATACGGCTGGCCAGGCTTATGAAGAAGGGCTCGTCGACGGCCAGCGCCACCGGTGGCAGCAGTAACGCCACGGCCAGCGCGGTCAGATGCACCAGGGCGCGCCGATTGAGTTTACGTGGATCAACCATGGGCCGGGAACAGGCCGCGCGGGCGCCAGACCAGCACGACCGCCATCAGGATATATATCGACATGGAGGCGAGCGAGGCCCCCACCCCATCGGCGGTGGCCGGATCGGCAATCAGACGCAGCAGGGTCGGCAGGAAAGCGCGGCCCATGGTATCCACCAGCCCGACAAGCAAGGCGCCGACCAGCGCGCCACGAACCGAACCGATGCCGCCGATAACGATAACCACGAAGGTCAGGATCAGGATGCCCTCGCCCATGCCGACCTCGACCGCGAAAATCGGTCCGGCCATGGCGCCGGCCAGTCCCGCCAGCGCCGCCCCCAGCCCGAAGACCAGCGTGTAGAGCAGCCTCACGTCCACGCCCAGCGCGCCAACCATCTCGCGGTTGCTGGCGCCGGCCCGGATCAGCATGCCAATCCGGGTGCGGGTGATCAGGAAATACAGAAACAGGGCCACCGCGATGCCGACGGCGATGATGGCCAGGCGAAAGGCGGGATAAGGTGCTCCGGGGACGATTTCTATCGTGCCCGACAGCGCCTCGGGCACATCCATGAAGATCGCCCGCGGACCCCAGATAATGCGCACCAGTTCGTTGAAGAACAGGATCAGCCCGAAGGTCGCCAAAACCTGATCGAGATGATTGCGCTCATAGAGCGTTCGAAGCGCCACTACCTCCACCGCCATGCCAACCAGGGCCGCCGCCGGCATGGCCGCCAACAGGCCGAGCATGAAGGACCCGGTCCATTGCGCCACGGTCGCCGCGACGAAAGCGCCGACCATGTATAGCGACCCGTGCGCCAGGTTGATCAGGTCCATGATACCGAAAACAAGGGTCAGCCCGGCCGCCAGCAGGAACAGCATGACCCCCAGCTGCAGCCCGTTGAGCATCTGTTCGAGGACCAGCAGCGCTGTCATGGAATTACCGGTGTTCTGAAAAAGGGAGCGGCGGACGGCAAATACGCCCGCCGCCCGGTCTTACATATTGCAGTCTTTGACGTAGGCGTCCTGGTGGTCGGTAAACACCTTGCCGACGATCTTGTTGGTCAGCTCGCCCTTGTCGTTCTGATAGACCTGCCGGACATAAATGTCCTGGATTGGATGATGGTTCGAACCAAAGCGGAAATTGCCGCGTACCGATTCGAAGTCAGCCTTGGCCAGGGCCGCGCGGAAGGCGCCCTTGTCGGACATGTCGCCGCCAACGGCCTTCAAGGCGCTCCCGATCAGCCGTGCCGCGTCATAGCCCTGTGAGGCGTAGAGCGATGGCCGGCGTCCATATTCAGCGTTGAAGTCGGCCACAAAGGCGCGGTTCGCCGCATTGTCGAGGTCGGCGTTCCACTGCGACGAATTAAACACGCCCAGCGCCGCTCCACCGGCAGGTTTCAGGATCGTCTCGTCGAACGAGAAGGCCGGCCCGAACAGCGGGATCGAGTCCTTCAGCCCCGCCTGGGCATACTGCTTCAGGAAGTTGATGCCCATGCCGCCCGGCAGGAAGAAAAACACCGCATCCGGCTTGGCCGCGCGCAGGGCCGAGATTTCCGCTGCATAGTCCTTCTGGCCCAGTTTGGTATAAACCTCGCCGGCGACGCTGCCCTTATAGAAACGCTTGAAGCCCGCCAGCGCGTCCTTACCCGCCGGATAGTTCGGCGCCATGATATAGACCTTCTTGAAGCCCTTGTCGTTTACATGCTGGCCCATCGCTTCATGCAGATTATCGTTCTGCCAGGCGACGTTGAAGTAATTCTCGTTACACATTTTGCCGGCCAGCGCCGACGGGCCCGCATTGGGGCTGATATAGAAAGTGCCGCCCTTGGTGACGCCGGGCACCACCGCCATCGCCAGGTTCGACCAGACGATGCCGGTCATGATGTCGACCTTGTCGGACTTCACCA
>JADFVY010000163.1 GCA_015222795.1 Pseudomonadota bacterium
CAATGGAGGCGATCGGAAATCGGCCGCCGGCCGCGCCGTTCAGCGTCCGCCCGCATCCTCCAGAACCATCGCGGCGCATTTTTCGCCGATCATTATGGCCGGCGCGTTGGTGTTTCCCGACACCACCGTCGGCATGATCGAGCAGTCGGCGACGCGCAGGCCCTGGATGCCGCGCACCCTGAGCCGCTCATCGACGACGGCGTGGGGGTCGTTGCCCATGCGGCAGGTCGAGGTGGGGTGGAAGATCGTGTTGCCCTTCTCGCGGGCGTAGGCCAGCAGCGCCTCGTCGTCGACGACCGCGTCGCCCGGCTCGCGCTCCGTGGCGACATATTTGTCGAAGGCGGGCGATTGGGTGATGCGGCGCGCCATCTTCAGCCCTTCCACCATGATCCGCCGGTCGTAATCGGTGGACAGGTAGTTCGGCAGGATTTTCGGGTGCGCGAAGGGGTCCTTGCTGGCAATCATGATCTCGCCGCGGCTTTCGGGGCGCAACTGGCAGACCGACGCCGTCACGCCCGAATAGGGATGCAGCGCACCGCCCAGCTTCGTCGCGCTGAAGGGGATGAAATGCACCTGCGCGTCCGGCGTGGCGGATTCCGGCAAAACGCGCGTGAACACGCCGACATGGCCGGCGCTGAATGTCATCGGCCCCCGGCGGAACAGGGCATAACGCAGCGCCGTCCAGGCCAGCCGCAACGGATTGTGGACATCGTCATTGACCGAAAGCGGACGGTTCAGCTCCAGCACCAGGCGCGCCTGATAGTGGTCCTGAAGATCGCGGCCGACGCCCGGGCTGTCATGCACCACATCGATGCCGAGAGCGCGCAGATGGTCGGCCGGGCCGACGCCCGACAATTGCAACAGTTGCGGTGAGTTTATGGCGCCGCCGGACAGGATTATCTCGGCATTCGCGCGGGCGGCTTTCTCCTGGCCGTTTTGTGAATAGTGGATGCCGCTGGCGCGCGTGCCCTCGAACAGGAGCCCCAAGACCATGGCGCCGGTTTCGATGCGCAAATTGGCGCGGTTCCGGATCGGTTTCAGGTAGCCGGTCGCGGCCGAGCAGCGCCGGCCGTTGGCCGACGTGGTCTGGAATTGGCCGACGCCTTCCTGTTCGGCGCCGTTGAAGTCGTCGTTGCGGGGAATGCCGGATTCCACCGCGGCCTCGATGAATGCGTCGCAGATCTCGCGCCTGTCGCGGATGTCGGAGACTTGCAGCGGGCCGCCAACCCCGTGGAATTCATCGCCGCCGCGTTCCTGGTCTTCGGATTTCCTGAAAAACGGCAGCAGGTCGTCATAGCCCCAGCCGGCATTGCCGAGCTGGCGCCAGTGATCGTAGTCCTGGCGTTGCCCGCGCATATAGACCAGCCCGTTGATCGCGCTCGACCCGCCCAGCACCTTGCCGCGCGGCCAAATCAGGCTGCGCCCGGCGATG
The DNA here is from genome assembly GCA_015222795.1 of Pseudomonadota bacterium. Taxonomy (GTDB): domain Bacteria; phylum Pseudomonadota; class Alphaproteobacteria; order UBA8366; family JADFVY01; genus JADFVY01. The sequence goes on from JADFVY010000163.1 coordinate 1,433, forward strand.
CCTTCGTCGGGCTCGGTATTGTAGCCCCAGGAAAGCGCCGAGGTCATGGTCCGGTAATAGCCGATCGGAATGTGGATCCAGATATTCCGGTCCTTCGGGCCTGCCTCCAGCAGCAGTACCCGGTTTTTCGGATTTTCCGAAAGGCGGTTGGCCACCGGGCAACCGGCCGACCCGGCGCCAACAACGATATAGTCGAATGTTTCGCTCATAATTCAGCATGTCCCGGACAGCGGATGTTCGATCGCACGGCGCGAATGATAGCATTGCGGTCCCGATAATGCCCACGGGAAAGCAACCGGCCGCCGCGTGGGAATTCCGCGTTTCCTCATGTTGTGCCGGCCGGCGATGAGGGTTGCCCTGGCGGGGTCGCTACTTGTGGCGCGGACAAGAAAAGGCGCGGACCTTGAACTCAGCCCGCGCCCTTTTATCCCTTGGCATTCGCCGCTTGGTATTAGTCCAGCGAAACATGCCGCTCCATGGGCGCGTTGTCGTCGATGGTCCATTCGGCCAGGGAGCCGTCATACATGGAGCTTTCCTTGTTCCCCATCAGCGCATATTCCGCGAACCAGCCAAGCGACGCCCAGTGGCCGGTGTTGCAGAAGGTGATCGACTTGCCGCGGGTCGGCGCGTTGCTCATTTTATAGAGCCTTTCGATGGCGCCGCCGTCGCGGATCTGCCCGCCGCCGCTCACCGTCATGTAGGCGCCGGGAACGCTGATTGCGCCCGGGATGGTGCCGTAGGCGCGCACCTTGCCGCTTTTGTTGATGCCGAGATTCTGGTCCGCCGGGCGCGAATCGATCAGCGTGGCGCCGTCTTCCAGCGCGGCCGTGACCTCTTGGGAGGTGGCGATCAGCGCGTCATTGAACCTGGCCTTGAAGGTTTTGGCCGCGGGCTTGTTGGCCGCCGTTTCCAGTGGATTGGCCTTGTCCCCGTTCCAGGCCGACATGCCGCCGTTCATGATCGAAACCCGCTCATGGCCCAGCACCAGGAAGGTCCAGTAAAGGCGGGTTGCCGTGCCCATATCGGCCGCGCCCGAGCCGTTGGCGACGATCACCACATGGTCGCCGTTGCCGATGCCCAGCTTGCCGATCAGTTTCTCCAGATTCGCGACCGGCGGCAACACGCCGGCGACCTTGCTGCCGTTCTTCTTGCCATCGACGCGCCATTTATCGTTCTTGTAGTGGGTATAGACCGCACCCGGGATATGGCCCCTGGCGTAGGCGCCGGGGTTGCTGGTCACGTCGAGGAATACGACTCCCGATTTACCCAGGTTGCTCTTTACCCAGGCCGTATCGACCAGCGGATTGGCGCCGGTCGCCATCGCGGGGATGGCGATAACAGTCAGAAGCAGGGCCATGCCCGCCATTTTCAGGTTTTTCAACATTTTAAGCCTCTCTCTGGAATTACCCTTTGGACGCGATTCTTCGCGCCCTCTCGTGGGGCAGTTTAACACGGAACCGTCGGCGGGCTACATGACGCCGCAATCAATTTTTTGAGGCTTTACTCCGAGAGTATGGATATATAGTATTAACGTTATGACTTTTTAAATTGTGAAGGCTCCACCATGTATCCCCTGGCCGTTTCGTCCGACGCCTATGGCCCGCTATACAGCCGTATCGCCATGCTGATGCGGCAGCGGATTCTGGGCCGGCAGTGGGCGCCGCAACAACAAATTCCGACCATCGAGGAATTAATCGTCGAATTCGGCGCCTCTCGCGTAACCATCCGCCTGGCGCTGGATATGCTGGAGCGCGACGGGCTGATCGAGCGCTTCCGGGGCAGGGGAACCTTCGTCACCGACCGTGGCGAGGGATTCTATCGCATCCGCCTGGGCCAGAAATGGCATACGCTGATCGAGGCGCTGGAAGGGACCATACCGCGCCTGCTGGAAACCGTGGATGACGTTCTGCCGCCGGGCGACGAGGGGCTGGGCAAGTGCCGGCTGGCCGAATCCTATGTCCGGCTGAAACGCGTGCATGTGCGCGACAGGGTCGCCTTTGCGATAATGCATATTCATCTCGACCGGCGCTGGTACGACCAGGCGGTGGATCGCTTCAATCACGAGCTCGTCATCCCCGTTCTGCAGTCCCTGGAAGGGCTGGATATCGGCCATGCCCACCAGTCGCTCTCCATCGGTTGCGCCGAACCGGAAGTCGCCACCCATCTGGGCGTGCCCATCGGAGTGCCGGTCGGCATGCTGCGCCGGGTGATCTGCGACGAGGACGGTATCGCCGTCTATGTCGGCGATTACACCTATCGCGGCGACATGGTCCGCATGGAGGTCGATCTTGACCTGTCGGAGGACGATAAGGGATGACCAGCGAGCTTGAAGTTAAAATAAAGCGTGGCGGTGCCGACGATGCTGGCGGCGGCGGGTACGAAACCTTCCGCGTGCCCCAGCGCGCAAACCAGACCGTGCTGGACGTGGTCACCTGGATCCAGCGCGAGGCCGACCCGTCCCTGACCTATCGCTTCGCCTGCCGGGTCGGCGTCTGCGGATCATGCGCGATGACGGTGAACGGCCGGCCGCGCTGGACCTGCCGCACCCATGTCTCGAAGGTCGCGGGCGATGGGAAGCTGATCATCGAACCCTTGGTCAACCTGCCGGTTATCAAGGATCTGGTGACCGACATGACCGGCTTCTTCGAAAAATGGCAGGCCGCGCGCGGGCGCTTCGAGTCGGCGATTTCCCGCGACGATCCGCTGGTTCCGATCTCGCCGGATGCGCCCGAGCGGCGCGAGGCGGACGCCGCCATCGAATGCATCAATTGCGGGGTCTGTTACAGCGCCTGCGATGTGGTCGCCTGGAACCCGGACTATCTGGGTCCGGCGGCGCTGAACCGCGCCTGGGCGGCCTGGAACGACACCCGCGACGGTGACCGCGCGGGCCTGCTGCGCGCCGTGGGCGGCGACGCCGGCTGCGGCAATTGCCATTCACACCAGTCCTGCGCGGACCATTGCCCGGTGGAGATCAATCCGACGCGCTCGATCGCGGGATTGAAGCGGGCGAGCCTGGTGGCGCTGTTGAAGGGGGCGGGGTGATGGGCATGCGCCTCTACCTGCTGCAAAGAATAACGGCCGCGATCCTCGCCGTGGCCGTGCTGGTGCATCTGGCCGTCATCGCCTACGCCGTGCAGGGCGGGCTCGGTGCGGAAGAGATTCTGTCGCGCACCCGGGGCAGCCTGGG
>JADFVY010000164.1 GCA_015222795.1 Pseudomonadota bacterium
CAAGCGGAGCGCAACGCCGCGAGCGGTAAAGGGAAACCGGTCTCTGATGGGGCTTCGCGGCCCTCCGGGTGCGTTGCGGCCCTTGACCGATGCGCAAGCATCGCTCCGCGGACCGCGCCTGCCCGGCGGGCCGCGGAGCCCCATCGAATGGGTCTTTATCAGCGAGCCTTGGTATTACAGCCCCAGATACGCCGCCTTCACGCGCTCGTTGGTCAACAGCGCCTGGCCGCTGTCCGTCAGGGTGATTTCGCCGGTCTCCATGACATAGCCCCGGTCGGCGATCGACAGCGCCTTCCAGGCATTCTGTTCGACCAGGAAGATGGTGACGCCGGCTTCGCGCAGCCCAACGATGGTCTCGAATACCTCGTCGACCAGTTTCGGCGCCAGGCCCAGGCTGGGTTCGTCCAGCAACAGCAGCCTCGGGTTGCTCATCAGGGCGCGGGCCACCGCCAGCATCTGCTGCTGCCCGCCCGACAGGGTGCCCGCCTGCTTGTTGCGCGCCTCCTTGAGCGCCGGGAACATCTCATATTGCTTCGCCAGCGCGGGCCCATGTTCGCGCCGGGGCCTTGTGTAGGCGCCCATCAGCAGGTTTTCCTCGACCCGCATCGGCGCGAAGACCTGGCGGCCCTCGGGCACCTGCACGATGCCCATGCGCACCCGGCGGTCGGGCGGGGTCTTGGTGATGTCCCGGCCGTCGAAGGTGACGCTGCCGCCGCTGGCTGGCCGGATGCCCGAGATCGTGCGCAACAGGGTGGTCTTGCCCGCCCCGTTGGCCCCGACCAGCGAAACCAGTTCGCCCTCGCCGATCGCCAGCGAAACGCCCCGCAGCGCCCGGATGCGGCCGTAATCGGAAGACAGGTTGGCGATTTCCAGCAGCATCAAAGGTTGCGCCCTTCTTCGCCCAGATAGGCGGCGACCACATCCGGGTTGTCGCGGATTTCCGCGCCCGTGCCCTGGGCCAGCAGATGGCCGTTGTCGATCACCAGGATATGCGCCGACACGCCCATTACCAGCTTCATGTCATGTTCGACCAGCACCACCGTGACGCCGGTCTCGCCGACCTTCTGGATCAGCGCATCGATCTCGGCGGTTTCCGCCGGGTTCAGGCCGGCGGCCGGTTCGTCCAGCAACAGCAGCCGTGGCTCGGCGGCCAGCGCGCGGGCGATCTCCAGCCGCTTCAGCGCCCCGTAGGGCATGGAATCGGACTCGGCGCCGATATAATCCGCCAACCCGACGAAGCGCATCAGTTCCGCCGCCTTCTCCGCCAGTTCGCCGTCGCGCCGCACGATGGCGGGCAGGCGCAGCATGGACGGCAGGAAACGGTGATCGCAATGGCGGTGCATGCCGACCTGTACGTTCTCGGCCGCCGTCATGTTGAAGAATATCTGTAAATTCTGGAAGGTCCGCGACAGGCCCAGCGCGGCCATCCCGTGTGCCGGCGTGGTGGTGATGTCCTTGCCGTCCAGCGAAACGGCGCCGTGGTCGGGCCGATAGATGCCGGTCACCAGATTGAAGAACGTGGTCTTGCCGGCGCCGTTCGGTCCGATGATCGAATGGATGGCCCCGGCGCGGATCGACAGCGTCAGATCGTCGATGGCCGTCACGCCGCCGAACGCCTTGGTGAGCGACTGCACGGCCAACAGACTCATCGCGCGCGGCTCGCGATCCAGGCCTTGATGGCGGGCACCAGCCCCTTGGGCATGAAGATCATCACCCCCATCAGGATCGCGCCAAAGCCCATCATCTCGTAATCATGCAGGAAGGTCAGGAGTTGCGGCAGGGTGGTCAGGATCGCCGCGCCCACGATCGCGCCGAAAATCGAGGCCATGCCGCCCAGAACTACCATGGTGACCAGTTCGATCGAATGGACGAACCCCGCCTCGCTGGGCGTGATGAAACCCATGTAATGGACGAAGATGCTACCCGAAATGCTGGCGAGCACGGCCGAGACCACGAAGATCAGCGCCTTGTAATGTACTACGTCAATGCCGGCGGTGCGCGCCGCGGCCTCCGACCCGTGCACCGCGCGCAGCGCCCGGCCGACCGGCGATTCCACGATGTTCAACGCAAGCCAGACGGTCAGCAGCAACAGCCCACCGACAATCCAGTACCAGGTCAGCACGCCCGAAGGCTCCCAGCCCAGGATCGAAAAGCCCTGGACCGGCATGCCGTCTGGCCCGCCGGTCAATTCCACCTCCTGGGTCAGCACGATGGAGATAATGACGCCCAGCCCCAGCGTGCCCATCGCCAGGTAATGGCCGCTAAGCTTCATGATCGGGCGCGCCACGATAAAGGCCAATAGCCCCGTGCCGGCGGCTCCGGCCAGCAACGCGGCAACGGGCGGCCAGTCGTATGTGCCGGTCAGGATGGCCGAGGCATAGGCGCCCAGCGCGAAGAATCCGGCATGGCCCAGGCTGATCTG
>JADFVY010000165.1 GCA_015222795.1 Pseudomonadota bacterium
GGGGCCCATATCTCGGCCCTGCTGATGACCTTCTTCTATCGCGAAATGCCGGCGCTGATCGAGAACGGCCATCTCTATCTGGCCTTGCCGCCGCTCTACAAATTGGCCCAGGGCAGCAAGACCGCCTATGCCCGCGACGACGCCCACAAGGACGAACTGATGAAAAGCGAACTCACCGGCAAGGGGAAGGTCGAAATCAGCCGCTTCAAGGGGCTGGGCGAAATGATGCCCAAGCAACTGCGCGACACCACCATGGAGCCGGGCAAGCGCACGTTGCTGCGGGTCGGCATCCCCGACGCCCGCAACCCGGAAGAATCCGACGACGCCCGCCAGACCAAACAACTGGTCGAAAGCCTGATGGGCCGCAAGCCGGAACTGCGCATGGCTTTCATCCAGGAGCACGCGCGGTTCGTGGAGGATCTGGACGTCTAAACCCCCAGCGCCGCAATATCCTCAACCGGGCTGAGATCAATCTCGTAGGGCCAGGCGCTTATTCCACCGGCGATGGAGACCGCGTCGATGCCCCGCTCCTTCAGCAGGAAGGCGGCGACGCGGCTGCGCTGACCGTTGCGGCAATAGACGAGATATCGGGAGCCGAGGTCGATTTGGTGGCTGAGGCTGCGAATCTGGTCCAGCGGCAATGAGCGAGCCCCGGTAATGCGGTTTTCGCCGATCTCCATGTCGTAGCGGCAATCGAGCAGCACCGCCTTGCCCTCGTCCAGCAGCGCCTTTGCCTCCGCAGCCGCGATCTCCGGCGCCAGCGGTTCCTTCACCAGCCGGTCGAAATCACCCTTGGAGAGTTTCAGCAGCCGGCCGTGTGTCACCATCCTGACGGTCGCATTGCGGTAGCCACCCTGCAACAGCGCCTCTTCGCCGAAGGCGTCTCCGGGGCCCAGCGTGGCCAGGCACGCCGACTGTTGGGTAAAGGCATCTTCGCGCCATACCTCGGCGTCGCCCTCCTCGATCAGAAAGTACTCCTCGCCGGGGTCGCCCTGGCGAACCACCGGTTCACCGGCGTCGATCTCGACCGGGACCATCGATTCCATCACTTTTTGCAGCTGTTCCGGCGGCAGTTGACGCATGATACCGCTGCTGCCAAGCCCTTCGGCCACGGCCTCACTGGATGACGCCAGGCGCCGCCCGACGATCTCATCGATGGCGCCGGCATCCAGTGTCAGGTAGCGCGAATCGCCGACCGCCCGCAGTTCCATCCCCCGCGGGCTGGCGCCAATCACCGCAACCGGCCCGGCGCCCGCCCCGGCCTCCACCACACGGGCGCTGTTCTTTTCAATCCCGTCCAGCGTCGTCCAGCTTCGCCGGACCTCGATGGCGCCCGAGATCAGCACCAGGTGGCTGTCGGCCGTTTCCTGGCGCGACAGGACCGCATCGCCGGCCATGGCCGCCTGGACACCGGCCTTTTCCAGCATGGCCAGTAAGACATCGGCGGGCACTGGACCGAACATCCTGATCCCGCGCAGTTCCGCCGCAAGCGCCGGCATATCTGCCTCGGCCCGCGCTACGTGGACGGCCGGCGCGGGCGGGCGGTAGGGGTTTAGCAGTTCCTTTGCCGGATGGTCGCGGTCGCGGTGGATGATACCGTCCCCGCCCAGCACATCCAGCGCGCCGGCACGGTCCAGCGTATGCAGCAGTTCATCGCGGGTAATATAGACATAAACCGTGTCGCCACGGTCCCGCCGCCGCTTTGCCTCTTCGGCAATCAATTGCCCGCCGGGCACGTCCATATAGGTCATATGGTCGGTACGAATCAGGAAGATACCGGGCTCGTCCCCCTGCCCCGCCGCGGCCAGCGCACGTTCGACATACTGGACCGCGCCGAAAAACAGATTGCCGTCCAGCGTGACGACGGTGACCAGCCGGCCATCGCGCGAGTAATGTTCGGCGATACGGACATTGGGTTTGGACGCGTGCCACAGATAAACGGTGAGCGAAATCAGAATACCGGTGCCGATGGCCGCGTTGAGCCCGACCGTCATGGCCACGGCCAGGACCGCGAAATAGACCACCGTCTCGCTTCGCGAGCGGAAAAACGAACGGGCGGCCCGGAAATCCATAAGCCCGTATCCAACAAAGAACAACGTGCCCCCGATCGCCGCGGCCGGGATGGCCGCCACCAGATCGACGGCCAACAGCATCATGCCGAGCAGCAAAAGCGAAGACATGATCGTGGACAGCGGCGTGCGCGCGCCGGCCTCGTAATTGACGGCGCTGCGGTTGAGCGTGCCCGACCCGGCAAAGCCCGACAGGAAGGACGCGGCGATATTGGCCAATCCCTGTGCGACTATCTCCTTATTTGTATCAATGGCTTGGCCTGTTTTTTTGGCAATCGACCTGCTGATTACCACCGTCAGCACCATGCCCAGTAATGTGATGGACATAACCCCCGGCGCCAGCGCCATCCACGGAATACCATCGGCCAGTGACGCCCATGGTATGGTGACGGCAATGAGCTGAATATCGAAGGCGCCAATCATCGCCATTGACAGGTTTTCCTGGCCCATGACCAGCCCCATCACCGCCGCCATCGCCGCGCCCGACAGTATCCCCGCCATCAGTGAATATTTTTTGGACCAGCGCCGGACGACCGCGCCGCCGCCGACCGTCGCGAGCCCGACTGTGAGGCTTTGCCAGTTGGCCTCGGGCAGGCTTTGCAGGATGTGAAGGAACTGGGTAACCGTCGTTCCGCCCGGCGCGGCGGAGATTTCGAGCACCGAACGGGTGGCTGACAGAAGCAACACGAAGGCGATCGCCATGACGATCCCCGAAATCACGGTGTTCGATATGAAATCCAGCACACCGCCGAGCCGGAACAGCCCGATCAGGAACTGGCTCACGCCGACCATCAGGGAAAGTATCAGGACCAGGCCGATATATTCCGGCCCGCCCGCCACGGCCAGTGGCGCGATGCTGAGACCGATCAGCACGCTGACGCCCGCATTGGGGCCGGACACTACATGCCAGGACGACCCCCACAAGGCAGCCACGATGACCGGAACGATGCTGGTATAGATGCCGTATACCGGCGGCACGCCGGCGATCGCGGCAAACGCGATGGCCTGTGGCAGCACGACGATGGCGCCGATGGCCCCGGCCTCGAGGTCAACCCGGACACCCGCCCTGTCCATCGCCCGCAGCCAGCCGGTATTGGGCGTCAAACTGCTCAGAATTGTTGCCCGGATCGGAACGCCTCCCTTACTTTGCCCGCAATTATAAATGTCATTTACCGGAACAGTATGAGAGTCCGCTGGACCGCGCAATCGGTTGCATGACAAAAAATGGCCGGCGGTTTACCCTTCATCAAGTAAATTAGGCAATTCTGCACCGAACCAACCCCCGCGAGCGGCATGACCAACCTCAACACATTCGAATCGGTATTCAAGTCCGCCGACAAGCCGGTCTTCGAATACCAGCCCGTCACGGTGGACCGCATTCTGCTGGTCACCGACCTGACGGCCGGGGAGGTCGGCGCGATGGTGCCGCAACTGCGTGAATTCCTGGCCGCGGTCGATGACGGGCATTGCGACTGGAAGGCGCTGGGCGCGGCGGACTTCGACAACGTCAAGGCGCTGCTGGACCAGGTCGAGGCATACCGGCCCGACCTGATTATAAGCTGGCGGCATTTGCGGTCGGACGCGTGGAAATGGCCGTTCAGCCTGGGCGAATA
>JADFVY010000166.1 GCA_015222795.1 Pseudomonadota bacterium
AAGCATCGCCCGCGCACGCCCTCCTGCCGGGGAGACGGGAAACACGATCCCATGGGTACCATCCGTTAGATTTACTCCACTAGGCCATGATCGTTTAAAACGGCGAAACCCGCAAGTCATACCGGCAAGTACTTGCCCACGGCGCGTCCCGCCCGTAATCTCCCGCGCATGACGGAAACGAACAGAGACGCGCTGGAGCGCATCAAGGCGGCGGTTGGACCAAAGGGCTGGTCCGATGATTCGGGCGAGATCGCGCCGCTGGTCAGCGACCAGCGCGGGCTGTTCGTCGGCAAGACGGCGCTGCTGGCAAAGCCCGCCTCGACGGGCGAGGTGGCCGAGATCGTGAAAATATGCGCTGATGCGGGCATCGCCGTCGTGCCGCAAGGCGGCAATACCGGCCTGGTGGGCGGCAGCGTACCGTTCGAACATGGCGGCGAAATTCTGCTTAGCATGTCGCGCATGAATCATGTGCGCGCGGCGGACCCGGCGAACTATACGATGACGGTTGAGGCGGGCTGCGTGCTGGCCGACATCCAGGCAGAGGCAGAGAAGATCGACCGGCTGTTCCCGCTCAGCCTGGGCGCGGAAGGATCCTGCCAGATCGGCGGCAATATCTCCACCAACGCCGGCGGCGTGGCGGTGCTGCATTACGGCAACATGCGCGAACTGGTGCTGGGGATCGAGGCGGTATTGCCCGACGGGCAGGTCTGGAACGGGCTGCGCGCGCTGCGAAAGGACAATACCGGATATGACCTGAAACAGTTGTTCATCGGGGCGGAGGGCACGCTGGGCGTTATCACGGCGGCCGTGCTGAAACTGTTCCCGCTGCCCAGAGACGTGCAGACCGCCTTCGTCGCGATCCGCGACCTGGATGCGGCGATCGCGCTGTTGGCGGCGGCGCGCGAGGCCAGCGGCGACACGGTGACCTCGATGGAACTGATCCCGCGAATGTCGCTGGAATTCGCCTGCCGCCACGTCGCGGGCATCACCGACCCGTTGAGCGAGCCACACGAGAACTACCTGCTGGTGGAATTCTCCGGCGCCCGTCCCGACGGCGGCATGGCGGAAAACATGACCGCCTTCCTGGAGGGCGCCTTCGAGGGCGGGCTGGTGCTGGACGCCGCGCTGGCCCAGTCGGAGGCCCAGCGCGCCGATTTATGGCAGATCCGCGAGGCCATCGTCGAGGCGCAAAAGCATGAGGGCGGCAGCATCAAGCATGACATCGCCGTGCCGGTCGACAAATCCCCCGAATTCATCCGCCGCGCCGTGGCTGCGGTGACGGCGGCGATGCCCGGCATCCGCCCCCTGCCCTTCGGCCATATCGGCGACGGCAACATCCACTTCAACCTAAGCCAGCCGCCTGGCATGGACGCCGGCGAATTCCTCTCCCACTGGACGAAAATGAACCGCATCGTGCACGACATCGTCGCGGATTTGGATGGCTCAATCAGCGCCGAACACGGCGTCGGCCGCCTGAAACGCGAGGAAATCACCCGCTACAAAAGCGCGCTGGAAATCGATATGATGCGCAAGGTTAAGGCGGCACTGGATCCGCGGGGAATTATGAACCCGGGGAAGGTGATATAACCGAACAGGCGGGACAGAAACAGGAGACGGGCTTTTATAGACAAGACGCAACTTCGCGCCGTTGCCGCACAACTGGCGCACCCATCCGGCGAAAAGGGCAACGAGATCGCCGACAAGATGAACGATGTCAACGCGCTGATTAGCGAGCGCGCGATCGAGGCGCTGGCGGCGCAGGCTGGTGAGTTCATCATCGAGCTTGGCCCGGGCAACGGCGCCTTGTCGTGCGGCCTGGTGCAGACGCTGGGCCCTGACGGGCGTTATCTGGGCATCGAGGTTTCCAGGGATATGGCGCCGGTCGCCGAAAAAAACCTGCGCGACGCCAGCGAGGCGCGCATCGATGTCCATGCCGGCGATTGCCACGAAGCGTCGGTGGAAGAGGCCAGCATCGACGGGCTGTTTGCGGTCAACGTGCTGTATTTCGTCGATGACCTCGACGCACTGCTAGGCCGAATCCGACCATGGTTCCGTCCCGGCGGACGGTGCGTATTCGGCATCCGGCCGGCCATAACGCTGAAGAGTCTCAGCTTCCATGAGTTCGGCTATCATACCCGGCCACCCGAGGAGATCGAAAACGCCATGCGCGCCCATGGCTTTCGAGAAATTGCCTCAACCCACTACGACGATGGCGAGGGACGCTTGGGGGAGATAACCTTCCCCAATGGAACCATAATCATCAAGGCAAGCGCAGACTGAGACAGAGTTAATCCTTGCACCCCATCATCGCCCTTTGGAGCCATCCCCGGTCGATGTCGACCGCAACCGAGCGTATTATGCGCGAGCGGGGCGATCTGCGCTGTTTTCACGAGCCCTTCATGTATCTCTATTATGTCGGTGACGGCGTGAAGGAGATGCCACTTTTCGAGGCCGATCCGGATCACCCAACGAGCTACGAGGGCATCCGCGGCATGCTGCTGGCGGCCGGCGAGGCGGGGCCCGTTTTCTTTAAGGATATGAGCTATTACATCGCCGACCGGATGATGGCGGATGAGGCTTTCACGCGGCGACTGACCAACACCTTCCTGATCCGCGATCCGGCGAAGACCATCGTCTCGTATTATCGGAAGGATACGAACATCCGCTTGGAGGAAATCGGGCTGGAGGACCAGTGGCGGCATTTCGAATGGCTGGCGGAATTGCTGGGCGCGCCGCCGCCAGTTATCGACGCGGCAGATATCCAGGCCGACCCGGCGGGCATGATCCGCGCCTGGTGCGCGGCGGCAGGCATCGAATTCCTGCCGCATTCTCTGGAATGGAACAGCCCGCCGCCGGCCGAATGGGAACAAGTGTCGGGCTGGCACGGGGAGGTCATGGCGTCGGACGGCATCGCCAGGGACATGCCGGACGGCTCGGATAGAGAGCCCTCCGTCACACTGGACAGCGCGCCCCAGCTTCGCCGCTATTACGAACATCACTTGCCGTTTTATGAAAAATTGCGGAAACACAGGTTGGCGCCGGTTAAACCGGAGATCCGGTAGCTAGTGGAGTGAATCTAACGGATGGTATCCATGGGATGGCTTTACAAGTTCATCCGGCAAGGCGCGTGTCGCGCCGCGATGCCGGCGCATCGCAAGCGGCGCGCAACGCGGCCGGTGGGCTTGTAAAGCCGCCCCGTGGGTCGCGTTTCCCGCCCCCCCGGTGCGTCGTGCCCGCTTGACGATGCGCGCAAGCATCGCCCGCGCGCGCCCTCCTGCCGGGGAGACGGGAAACACGATCCCATGGGTACCATCCGTTAGATTTACTCCACTATTCCCCTGCCCCCGCGACCCTGGCCGGGCGACAATCGACGGCCTGGACGGGCAGGCGGACGGTGAAGCGGCTGCCCTCGCCGGGTTTGCTGTCGACCGAGATGGCGCCGCCCATCATTTCGGAGTAGTGGCGGCATATGGCGAGCCCCAGGCCGGTGCCGCCATATTTCGAATCGCGGCCTGTTTCGGTCCGCTCGAAGGCCACGAACACGCTTTCCAGGCTGTCGCGCGCGATGCCAATGCCGCTGTCGGCAACGTAAAAGCGAATCCATTCCTTGCCGCCGGTACGGGCATCGTCATGGAAGCGCGACATACCGAAGTGGATTTCGCCCTCGTCGGTGAATTTCGCGGCATTTGCCAGCAGATTAAACAGAATCTGCTTCAACTTGGTGGCGTCCGCGCGCATGCGCCCCGGTTTGGTGGGGATGTCCAGGATCAGCCGGTTGCCATTGACCTCCACAAGTGGGCGGACCGTCGCGGCGACCTCGCTTATCAGCACCGTCAGGTCGATTTCCTCCAAATGGAACTCGGTGCGTCCGGCCTCGACTCGCGACAAATCCAGCACTTCGTTGATCAACTGCAGCAGATGCCGGCCCGCGATGTTGATGCGCTCCAGGTCGGGCGCAAGATCGGATTGCCCGCGTTCCTCGACATCTTCCTTCAGAATTTCGCTGTAACCGATAACCGCGTTCAGCGGGGTTCGCAATTCGTGGCTCATATTGGCGAGAAATTGCGATTTCGCCGCGTTGGCCTCTTCGGCCTGAAACTTCGCGGCGAGCAATTCCTGTTCCACCTCGTAACGTTCTGTAATGTCCAGATTTGTGCCTGTTATACAGTTCGCCCGGCCGGCGGAATCGCAGGCGATGTCCGCCTGTTCGAAAATCACCTTTTCGCTACCATCGGGCAGGATTATCCGGTAATCGCAGCTGTAGGGTTTGCATTGTGCGATGGCATCCCTGATCACCGCGTCGACGCGCTCGCGGTCCTCGGCGTGAACGATATTCAAGATCGTGTCGTAGTCATAGGCCGTGGCGTTCATGTCCCGTCCAAACAGCCGGTTGTTTTCCTCGGACGAAACGATCCTGTCATTGACGATATCCCACTCCCAGCTACCAAGGCGCGCAATGCGCTGGGCGTTGGCCAGCGCCTTTTCACGGTCGCGCAGCCTTTCCTCCACCCGTTCGCGATCCGCGATTTCGTTGCGCAAATCCTCGTTCAGGTCTTCCGCCCGTCCTTTCGCCTCAAGCGCCTTCTCGGTCTCTTCGATCAGGTTCGCCACGAGTCCGCGATTTTCGCCGGCCAGGCGCACGGCTTCGAGAACGACCCTTTCCTGCCGCTTTCCGGTCATCAACAGGAATGCCAGCAGCACCGTGCCCATTACCGCCATGGACCAGCCTATCTCGCCGCCTTGCCAGGCGAAATAGAGGACTGCCGGCCCCAGAACCGGTATAACGAACAACAGGTAAGTCACGAAAACGCGCGCCAGCGAAGGCAACCCACCCGCGGCCATCCCGCCCAACACGAAGGCCGTGAACACCTTGTGAAGCGGCGGCGCCTCGGACATCACGACCAGGCAACCGACGCCCCAGCCGATGCCCGTCAATGTAGTGAGTACAGCCAGGCGCAGCAGCCACGCCCGTGCTTCGATTTCATCGTAGCCACCGGCACGGCGGTGCCAAGCATACAGGGCAATGCGCAACATCATCACGCTGGCAATAAAGGTGAACCAGCCAAGCAAAATCGGGGATGGCAATTCGCCGCGCATGACGAAGGACAGGACGGCGGCGTTTAACAGGTTTATCGCAACCGTGGCCGGCGCGTCGGAATAGATCAGCCGGACTCTACCGGCGAGATAGGGTTCCCTGTCATGCATGTCGGCGGAAGCCATATCCAATAATCCCGGCCCAGCCCGGTCGATCAATTCGTCGCCCCGGCGGTCGCCGGAGTGAGGTGCGCGCTGGCTTTAGCCGGCAAGCGAACCGTAAAGACGCTGCCCCTGCCGAGTTCGCTCTCAGCCGATATCGCGCCGCCCATCATCTCACAGTAATGGCGGCTTATGGCCAGACCCAGGCCGGTGCCGCCATATTTTCGCGTGGTAGAGGGGTCCAGTTGGTCGAAGGCCCGGAAGGCGGCCTCGATCCGGTTCGCCGCCATGCCAATGCCGCTGTCGGTTACAGAGAATTCAATCCAGCCGTCGTGGCCTTCCATCTCTGCGTCGTCCAGGCGATGCACCTTGACATTTATCCGTCCCTCTTCGGTGAATTTCGCGGCGTTCGATAACAGATTGTAGAGAATCTGACGGACCTTGGTCGCGTCGGCGGCCATTTCGCCAGGGTCCGGGTCGCAGTCGATGGTCAGTTCGTTGCCCTGGGCCGCGGCAAGCGGGCGAACCGTCGAGACCAGATCGCCGGCCAATTCAGCGACTCTGAACGATTCAATATACAGTTCCATCTGTCCGGCTTCGATTTTCGACAGGTCCAGCACCTCGTTGACCAGCGCCAGCAGATGCCGTCCCGCCGCATTGATACGATCCAGATCGACTGAGCTTTCCTCCTGGTCCGCCTCCACCGCATCTTCTTTCAGGATTTCGCTGTAGCCGATAATGGCGTTAAGCGGGGTCCGGAATTCGTGGCTCATATTAGCCAGGAACCTTGACTTGGCGCGGCTACCGTCCTCAGCCTGAGATTTCGCTGCCTCCAGTTCCCGCAGGACCCGGTGCTGTTCGGTAATGTCATGTGCCGTCCCCATCATGACCGCGGGACGGCCACTCTCGTCGAACACCGTCTCGCCGCGTTCATGTACGACCCGGACCGTGCCGTCACCAAGGACAGCGCGATGCACCACGCTATAGATCGAGCCATCTTCGAGTGAAGCGTTGACCGCTTTGGTAACGGCGTCCCGGTCATCCGGGTGCACCATTCCCATGAACTGATCGAACGTGATGGATTCGGTGGCCCGGTCGATAGCGAAGATACTATAAGCCTCATCCGATCCGCTAATTTCGTTCGTTACCAAGTTCCATGTCCAGCTTCCAAGCCCGGCTATACGCTGTGCATTCGCAAGGCTTGTCTCTCGCTCTTGCAACTCACCACCGACCTTTTCGCGTTCAGCCATTTCGTGCCGCAGCTCAGCGTTCAACTGCTCGGCCCGGGCTTTCTCCGCCGTCAGATGTTCGATCAGCCCCTGGTTTTCCATTGATAACCCGAGCGATTGTTCCAGTGAGTCGCTTTGTTTTCGTCCGGCAAGCAGCAAAAAAGTCAGGAACAGAACCGACATGGCGGCCATGCCGTACCCGGATTCTCCTCCCACCCTTGCGAAATGGACGGCGACAGGGGTTACCGACGGGATCACGAAGGCCAGATATGCCGGATAATAACGCGTCAGGGTAATTACCGCGCCCGCGGCCGACCCACCGAGCACACCGACGGTGATTATTTGATACGGTGGCCCCCCCTCCGGCAGCAAGAAAATGCCCGCAAGACCCCAAGCCACGCCGGTCCACAGGGCTCCGAGCAAATAGTTCCGCGCCCAGTTCCCCATCGCGCCATCCGTTGGCGCGGCCGCCCTGAACCTGCTTACCAGCCAAACCCGCCAGAGGATGCCGGCCGCCATGAAGGCCGACCACCCAGCCAGGATACCGGCATCCACCATGTTGCGAAAAACTATTGCCAGGATCACGGTATTTATGACGTTTACTGTCGTGGTCTGCCCAATGCCCGAGTACAGCAGCCGCACACGCGCCGCATATATCCGCTGCTCCAGGCCATCGGACAAGGCCGTGGTTGGCATGGGGGCGACGAAGGAAACGCCGGTATCCAATTCGCTCTTTATCTGGCTTGCCATAAATTCGATGCGACTCAACCGTTCGGTTCGCGTAAAAGATACAACAGCATACGGAAGTAGTCACGCTCTCAAAAAGGACAAGCTCGTTGGGCAAGAATTTTGCACCGCACCGGTATGGGGTTGCAGCCGCGCGCCCGGTCCGCGATAACTATAACGACCAAGGGAGACTGAAAAATGACATCCTACGACGCGCCGCTCGCGGATATGCGTTTCCTGTTGCACGACCTCGGCCTGTTGAAATCGGTGAACGGTTTGCCGGGGCTGGAGGAGGCCACCGGCGACCTGGTGGACGCAGTTCTGGAAGAAGCGAACAAACTGGCGCGCGACAAGCTGGCCCCGATCAATCATGCGGCCGACCTCGCCGGCGGATCAAAGATGGAAAACGGCGTCGTGCGCACCCCGGACGGCTGGAAGGAAGCCTATGACGCCTTTGTCGAGGGTGGCTGGAACGCGGTGCCGTTCAATCCCGATTTCGGCGGCCAGGGCCTGCC
>JADFVY010000016.1 GCA_015222795.1 Pseudomonadota bacterium
CAGGGTGTGGTGATGGTAGGCAAACTGTTCTGCAACTTCACGATCCTGACCAACGAACGCCCGTCACCGGAAGGGGAAATGGCTTTGAAGATGCTGCGCGGTGCCGAGCACCGTATCGGGGCGTGATGCGTTATCCGATTTTCACGGCCTGTATTGCTGCTGCCTGCATGCTGGCGATTGCCCCTGCTCCGGTCGCGGCCGGAGCCAGCCAACGTCTCTTCGAAATTCCCGGCCATGGCCTGCTGGGACTGGAAGGAATGGGTTACTGGGAGCAGCAGGTTGATTTTCTGGCGGCCGATGGCTTTCCAAGAATCCATCTGTACAATGACACCGGAATATTTTCCGCGGACAGAGGCGAGCGTATCAGGATAACGGTGACGCCTGCATGGCGAACGCCGGATACACAACGGGATTTTGGAACCGAACAGGGTATACGGCGCATTGTCCAGCAATATGCCGACGAAACGGCAGCTTCACTGGCTTTGGATAGCCTGGAACTCGTTCCGGTCGGCCGTGACAAAATCGGGTTCTGGTTCCTAGCATCCGATAACGGCTTCTTTTCGAAAAAACTGGATGACGGTTTTCGACATATGCGGCAAGGCGCGCTTGTTGTTGGAGAACTCGTCGTGACATTCATCATTCTGTCCGATGACGAGCGATACACGGAAGGCGACTTTGCGGTTCTCCTGATGACGCATGCCGAACATCTCAAGGGTACTTGCAACGGCGTCACTACATCATGTTATTCGTACACAAACGACTTGCCTCGCCCTGTTGACCCACGCTAATCTCCCCCGGCGTCAGTGAGTTGCTGACGCGCGCCTGTTCGATGCGCTATGGATAGGCGGAACAATCTATCGGGATGCATTCGGACGGGGGTCATGGCGGGGCATATTATCGGTGTCGATGTAGGTGGGACCTTCACGGACCTGGTGTTGCTGGGCGCCGATGGGCAGCCGCGCATCGCCAAGGTGCCGTCCACCCCGGAAAACCAGGCCTTCGGCGTGCTGGCCGCGATTGCGGAAACCGGCGCGTCGCTGGCCGACGTCGCCACCATCGTCCACGGCACCACGGTCACCACCAACGCGCTGCTGGAACGCAAGCTGGCCAGGGTCGGGTTGATCACCACGCGGGGCTTTCGCGACGTGCTGGAGTTGGGCCGGCGCACCCGGCCACAAGCATACGGGCTGAAGGGCCAGTTCGTGCCGCTGATCCCGCGCGAATTGCGCATGGAGGTCAACGAGCGGATGGATGCGGACGGGGAGATATTGACGCCGCTGGACGCCGATGACGTGCGCACCGCCTGCGAATTCCTGTTGGAGCGCGGCTGCGAGGCGCTGGTCATCCATTTCCTGCACGCCTACCGCAACCCGGTGCATGAGAACCACGCCGCCGAGATTGCGGCGCATGTCTGGCCCAACGGCTTCATAACGCGCGGCCACGCCATCCTGTCGGAATATCGGGAATATGAGCGCGGCGTGACGGCGGCGGTAAACGCCTCGGTCCAGCCGATTCTGCACGCCTATATCAACCGCCTGACGGACGAGTTGGCCGACAAGGGTTACCGCCACGACCTGCTGGTGATGCAGGGGAATGGTGGCACGGTAACCGCCGGACTGGTGCCCGACCATGCGGTGAACACGGTGATGTCGGGCCCGGCCAGCGGGGTGATGGCGGCGGCCCATGGCGGCGTGGGCGCGGGCTATCCCGACCTGATGACCTACGACATGGGCGGCACCAGCTGTGACGTCGGGCTGATTCGCGATGGCATCCCGCAGGTGAGTTCCGAGCTGGAGCTGGAATACGCCATGCCGATCCATGTGCCGATGGTCGATGTGCATACCATCGGCGCCGGCGGCGGCTC
>JADFVY010000167.1 GCA_015222795.1 Pseudomonadota bacterium
GCTCCGACACGATCACCCGCCGCCGCTCGTCGAAGGCGGCCATCATTTCATGCACCGCATCCTGCGGCCCGGTCAGCGCCGCGATGCCGGCATGTTGGGTGGCGGCGTTGACGCAGGAATGATCGTTGATGCACAGCCGCGTGGCATGCTCCACCAGCGCCTCCGGCCACACCGCATAGCCCAGCCGCCAGCCGGTCATGGCGTAGGTCTTCGACCAGCCGTCCAGCATGATCAGCCGATCGCGAATTTCGGGGTACTGCAGCAGGCTGACATGCTCGCGCCCGTCATACAGCATCCGGCTGTAAATCTCGTCCGACAGGATGGCGACATGGGGGTGCGCGGCCAGGCCCGCCGCCAGTTTATCGATCTCGGCGCGCGGCGTGACGCCGCCGGTCGGGTTGGCCGGGCTGTTGACGATGATCAGCCGGGTCGCCGGCGTAATCAGGGCCAGCACCGCCTCGGCATCGAAGGCGAACCCGTTGGCTTCCTCCAGCCCGTAGGGCACCGCCGTGGCGCCGCTGTAGTTGATCACTGACTCGTAGATCGGGAAGCCCGGATTGGGATACATGATCTCGGCCCCCGCCTCGCCGAACATCAGCACGGCAAAGAACATCGTCGGCTTGCCGCCCGGCACCACGACCACATGGTCCTGATCGACCGGCACCCCATGCCGCCCCTCCAGATCCTCCGCCACCGCCTCGCGCAGGGCAAGGATGCCGTTGGCCGGCGTATAGCCATGATGCCCGTCGCGCAAAGCCTTGATCCCGGCCTCGACGATATGCTCGGGCGTGCGAAAGTCAGGCTGCCCGATGCCGAGATTGATTATGTCCTTGCCCTCGGCGGCAAGCGCCTGGGCGCGCGCGAGAACCTCGAACGCGGATTCGGAACCGAGGCGGGAGAGGGAGGCGGCGGTGTGGAGCATGGGGTGGGTCTCTGTCAGGTGGCGGGGTGGAACCGGGTTCCTATAACACATGCCAACGCGCGGCGCGGACGAAAGTCCGTACCGGGGACGAAAGTCCGTACCGGGGACTCGAGGGAACAAAAAAAACAGCCCGGCGGGCCGCGCGTTATACTTCCTTGATCGCCGCGCGCACAGCGCCCACGAGTTCCGGCGTCAGTTCGACCGTCGGATGGACCTCGGCCGCATGTTTCTGGATCGCGGCCATAATTTCGCCCTCGGTCTTGGCGTTGGTCTTCCAGTCGCAATCAACCCCGACATCGCGGCAGGTATAGGATTTCGTCATAAAAACCTCCCATTTTGCGAGTGATACGAAAACAGTACACCACCATTCAGAGCGGGAGTCGACTCGAAACGCGGCGCGAGCAGGCGGCCTCGCGCAGGGCGGGGATGCCGTTGGCCGGCGTATAACCGTGATGCCCGTCGCGCAGCGCCTTGATCCCGGCCTCGACGATATGCTCGGGCGTCCGGAAATCCGGCTGCCCGATGCCGGGATTGATTATGTTCTTGCCCTCGGCGGCAAGCGCCTGGGCGCGCGCGAGAACCTCGAACGCGGATTCGGAACCGAGGCGGGAGATGGAGGCGGCGGTGTGGAGCATGGGGTGGGTCTCTGTCAGGTGGCGGGGTGGAACCGGGTTCCTATAACACATGCCAA
>JADFVY010000168.1 GCA_015222795.1 Pseudomonadota bacterium
GCCCAGTTCCAGCCGCAGTTTAAGCCCCACGCACATAGCCGCCCGTTGCATGGTGTGTAAAGTCACTGAGGTATTTTCCGGGTCAAGCAATCGGTCCAACTGGGACCGACTGGTTTCCATCAGGCCGGCCATCGCTGTTTTGCTGAGAGCTTGTTCACTCATGGCCTGCTCAATTTTCCATGCAAGCACGCGCTTCAGCGCAACAGTTTCCGTCTCTTCACGAATTCCTTCCTCCTCGAGAAAACTTTCGAAGGAAGATCCGATGTGCTTGTTGGTCATTTCATCACCTCTTTCATTCGGCGGTCCGCGAGATCCAGGTCCGATATTGAGGTCTTCCCGGTCTTTTTGTTAAACCCGTGCAGCAGGACCAAACGCCCGTCATCAAAGCAAACCAGAACCCGCGCTATACGCCCCCCGGAAAGGCTGGCACGCACCTCCCACATTCCTTTTCTGCCCTTGATCTGGCGGCATAACGGCATTCCGATCGGCCATCCAAATTCCACCGTCTGGATATCATCACCGATCGCCTTCCTGTCGGAGGCGCCCAGACCTTTGAGCCACTCCCGCACGGGTTCATTACCGCTTCCGGAACGGTAGAAAAAAAACGGGAACTTTCTTATGGTCTTCCGTCATATCGATATGTACCTTATTTGGTACCTTTTGTCAATGAGCCATGAAACAACCCGACTCCACCCCTCACACCCCCACCGGCGCGGGCGCCTCCACCATCTCCCCCGCTTCGTCCCCGCCATTGCGTCCCTCCTGCTGGCGCTTCCACATCGCCGCATAGGGGCCGTCCCTGGTCAGCAGTTCGGCATGCCGGCCGCGTTCGCATATGCGGCCCTGGTCGAGGACGATGATTTCGTCGGCGCCCACTACCGTCGACAGCCTGTGCGCGATGACCAGCGTGGTTCGGTTGGCGGAGACCTCGTCCAAACTCGTCTGAATTTCCTGTTCGGTGTGGGTGTCGAGCGCCGAGGTGGCCTCGTCGAAGAGCAGGATGGCCGGTTGCTTCAAAATTGTACGGGCGATGGCGACGCGTTGTTTTTCGCCGCCCGACAGCTTCAGGCCGCGCTCGCCGACGCGAGTCTGATAGCCGTCTGGCGTGGACACGACAAAATCGTGGATGCGGGCCATGCGCGCGGCTTCCTCGATTTCGGCGGGGCTGGCGTCGGGGCGGCCGTAGGCAATGTTGTAATAGATCGTGTCGTTGAACAGCACCGTATCCTGGGGCACGATGCCGATGGCGGCGCGCAAGCTCTCCTGGGTGACGTCGCGGATGTCCTGGCCGTCGATGCGCACGGCGCCCTCCACCACGTCGTAGAAGCGGAACAGGATACGGCTGATGGTGGATTTACCGGCGCCGCTGGGGCCGACGATGGCGACCGTCTTGCCCGGCGGCACGGTAAAGCCGACGTCGCGCAGGATCGGCCGGCGCTCGTCATAGCCGAAATTGACGGAATCGAAGACGATCTCGCCACCGTTCACCGCCAGCGCCGGGGCGTCGGGCTTGTCGGCGATTTCGCGGTCGACCTTCAACAGCCCGTACATGGCGTCCATGTCGGTCAGCGACTGGCGGATCTGGCGGTAGACAAAACCGAGGAAGTTGAGCGGCATGTAGAGCTGCATCAGATAGGCGTTGACCAGCACGAAGTCGCCCACGGTCAATGTCCCCGCAATAACGCCCAGCGCGGCCATGGCATTCAACGCCACCAGCCCGATGGCGATAATGCCGGCCTGGCCGATATTCAGCATGGCGAGGCTGATCTTGCTGCGGATGGCGGCGCGTTCGTACATCTTGAGCGCGCTGTCGTAGCGGCGCGATTCATGGGCCTCGTTGCCGAAATATTTGACCGTCTCGAAATTCAGCAGGCTATCGACCGCCTTGGTGTTGGCCTCGGTATCGCGCTCGTTCATCTCGCGGCGGTATTTGATGCGCCATTCAGTGACCAGCAGCGAGAAGGCGATATAGCCGAATATGGTGACGCCGGTGACCGCCGCGAAGCGCCAGTCGAACATCGCCCACAGGATGCCGCAGACCAGCAGTATCTCCAGGATCGTCGGCACGATGTTGAAGACCATGAAATTCAGCAGGAACTCAACACCCGAAATACCGCGCTCGATAACCCGGCTGAGGCCCCCGGTCTGGCGGTCGAGATGATAGCGCAGCGAGAGCGCGTGGAGATGCTCGAAGGTCTTTAGCGCCGAGGTTCGCATGGCGCGCTGGGCAACCTTGGCGAAGACGGCGTCTCGCAATTCGCCAAAGGCGACCGAGAACAGGCGCGCCAAGCCATAGGCGACCAGCAACCCGAGAGGCAGGGCAACCGCCGCCCCGGCCTCGCCGTTCAGGATATCGACCGCCTGCTTGTAGAGGATCGGCACATAGACATTGACCAGCTTGGCGCCCACCATCAGGGCAATGGCAAGCAACACCCGCCCGCGCAGTTCCAGCGAACCGCGCGGCCAGAGATGCGGCGCCAGCGAGCGGAACGCACGGAATTCGTTACCGCCGCTGGGGCGGTCCGATGACGTTCCAAGAGTTTTAGACTTGCGCATGGACGATCCGTTGTTCTGTTAGCTTGACCCGGCGGGCGGCAGACTTACACTGCGGGCCAGGGCGGTTTATGTAAAATTGACTCACCATACCCGGATTACCAGAGTTTATGCATGATTGACATTGGCGACTTCGCGCCGGATTTCGTTCTGCCGGACCAAAAGGGGCGCAAGATATTCTCCCGCGCGCCGCGTTTTGCGGGGCGGTTCATCCTGATGCTGCTGCTGCCCCGGGCCGACGACCCGGCCCAGCAAGCGATTCTGCGCGACTGCGCGACCCAGGCAACGGCCGCCGACAGCGCGGGTATTTCGATCCTGGCAGTGACCGGTAAGTCACCGGCTGAAAATCAAATGCTGCGGCTGAACTGCAAGGCGGGCTTCAAGTTGTTGTCGGACGCCGATGGCAAGGTGCTGGGCGAATACGGCGCCGGCGAACATCCGCGCGCCATGCTGATCGATGCGAACGCGCGCGTTATCGCCTTCCCCCTGCCCCATGCCATCGTCGGCACGGCGGTGGCGGAGGCCACCAGCGCGCGCCGGACCACCGAACCCGTATTGATCGCCGCCCAAGCGCCGGTGCTGGCGATACCCGACGTGCTGAGCCCCCAGGACTGTCGCATGCTGATGGAACTGTGGGAACGCGAAAATATCGAAACCGGCGTGGCGACCGAGGACAGCGGCGTCGGGGCCCAGGAAATCGACCATGCCTACAAGAATCGCCGCGACCACCAGATCGCCGACCCCGAAATCATCGCCATGGTCAACGACCGCCTGGCCCGGCGCGTCGTGCCGGAAGTGGCAAAGGCCTTCAACTACGACATCACCCGCTTCGAACATCTGCGCATCGGCGCCTACGACGCCGGGGCGGGTTATTTCCGGGCCCACCGCGACAACACAAAGCCCGCCACCGCGCACCGCAAATTCGCCCTGACCCTGTGCCTGAACGACGAATACGAGGGCGGCTATCTGAATTTCCCGGAATATGGAAAACAGCTATACCGGCCGCCGCCGGGCGGAGCCGTGGTGTTTTCGACCTCGCTGCTGCATGAGGTGACGGACGTCACCGGCGGTCGGCGCTTTACGCTGATCACCTTCTTCTTCGGCGAGGCCGAGTATCAGGAACGCATGGCGCGCTACGAGGCGGCCCGCGCCGAGGGGCGCGAGGCGGAATTCGATCAGACGTAATCTAGCAGCAGGTAAAGTGCCAGCAGGATCGCCACCCATAACGCGGTGCTGCCTGTCGGCCAGGTGCGGGCCATCACGCCCTCGGGGCCATGATGTTTGTACAGCCGGGCGATGAAGCGCCCCATGCGTTTTTCCAGCAACACCCAGGCTGAGCCATATGCGCTGGTCCCGCGATAGGTGAACGCCTTACCCAATAAACCGAAAAACTTGCGGTAGAACCAGTCGAGGTCGAGACTGATCGTCAGGGTCCGTTTCATCATCGGCAGACAGACGAAGAATGCCGCACCCGCGAAAAGCAGTAGCTGCAGCATGTTAATCACATGCGGCGCCGTATACGGGACATAGTCCACCGGATAAGGAAGCAGCGCATAGAGCGCATCCGGGTACACGCCTATCGCGATGCAGAGGAAGGCGAACAGGATCATCGCCCAGCGCATATTCGCCGGCGGGTCCTTCGGCCGCATGCCGGAATCCTTCTGGAAGAACACGAACCAGGGGAATTTGATGCCCGCATGCAGAAACACGCCGGCCGACGCGGCCGCCAGCAGGAACCAGATAATTGCCAGATTTTCGTCGACCGCGGCCTGGGCGATCATCGATTTGCTGACGAAGCCGGAAGTCAGCGGGAAGGACGAGATGGCCATCGCCCCGATAATCCCGCAAACCGCGGTCAGCGGCATCGACTGAAACAACCCGCCGAGGTCGGTGCATTTACGCTTGCCGGTCATATGCAGCACCGAACCCGCCGACATCAGCAACAGCGCCTTGTAGATGATATGGGTGAAGGCGTGTGCGGCGGCGCCGTTCAGCGCCATCTGGGTTCCGATGCCGATGCCGGTCACCATGAAACCCACCTGGTTGACGATGCTGTAGGCCAGGATGCGCCGCATGTCGTTTTCCAGCAGCGCGTAAATGATCCCGTAGAACACCATGAAGAGGCCGACAAAAACCAGGATCTCGGCCCCGGGAAAGCCGCGCAGCAAGACATAGACCGCCGTCTTGGTGGTGAAGGCCGACAGGAACACCATGCCGCCGGGCGACGCCTCTGGATAGGCGTCGGCCAGCCAGGCCGACAGCGGCGGCGCGGCGGCGTTTATCAGGAAGCCGATCAGGATCAGCCAGGTTCCGACGCTTTCCGGTTTCATCGCGGTGAAATCGGTTCCGGCGCCGGCCTGGACATGCGCGACGATGCCCGCCATCAGTACCACGCCGCCCAACAGGTGGATCACCAAATAACGAAAGGACGCCTTCCAGGCCTTCCCGGTTCCGGCGGCCCAGAGCACCATGGTGGAGGCCAGGGCCATAATCTCCCAGAATACGAAGATGGTGATCAAATCGCCGGCGAAGGCGACGCCAACCGCGCCACCGCCATAAATGAAGGCGGCGACGATTTCCACAAAGCGGCTCTGACGGATGGCGTAAAGCGCGCCGGCCGAGGCCATGATCGTGAAAATGGTGGCGAACAATCGGCTCAGCGCATCGACCTCCACCGGCTCCACATTCATGCCGAGATACTCAAACTGCAGCAGGACGCCCTCGGGCAGGCTCCAGACATAACCCAGCACCGCCAGGGGCAGCAGCGGCGTGACGATCTCGCGCATGCGCCCGCGCAGCAGCGGCAGCAGCAGGGCGCCAAGAATCAGCAGAAGGCCCGGGGGAAACGCGTCAATTGTCATAGTAATCGTCCTTGCGCTTCAGGAAAATGCCGAGCAGCTTGGCGAACAGAACCATGCCGACGCAGGTGGCGAATCCATACCATGAGTAAAACAACTTCGTGCCGTCGATACCGAACGCGGCGTGCGGATGAATGGCGAAATCGAGCAATGCGATAATCGCGAGGATCGCCACCGATAAATAGATCAGCTTGCGAATGTTCTCGGGCCGGATCAGCCAGTGTTTTTTCTTATCTTTGGGTGAATCCATCTCAGCCCCCGGTTCCCAGTTGCCAGGCCAGATATAGCGGCAGCCCCGGCAGGAAGAACAGCAAGACTGTTCCCGCCGCCGTCGTCGTAAGCGCGATCACGATCGGCAGCGGCGCCTCGCCATGATCCGGCTGCTCGCCATCCGGCGGATCCTTGAAAAACGCTGCGTAGACGATCGGCAGGAAATAGGCCGCGTTAAGCAGAGTGCTGACGAACACCACGGCGACCGCCACATATTGCTCCGCCTGCATGGCGCCTTGCAGGATGAACCACTTGCTGATGAAGCCGACCGTGGGCGGCACACCGATCATCGACAGCGCGCCCACGGCGAAGGCCCCCATGGTCCAGGGCATGCGCCGGCCAATGCCGTCCAGCTGGCTGACCTCCGTCTTGTGCGCCGCCGTGTAGATGGACCCCGCCGCGAAGAACAGGGTGATCTTGCCAAAGGCGTGCGCGGCGATATGCATGGCGGCGCCGACTATCGAAATCGGCGCCAGTATCGCGGCCGCCATGACGACGTAGGCCAGCTGGCTAACCGTGGAATAGGCCAGCCGCCGCTTGAGATTATCCTGCTGAAGCGCGATCACCGACGCCGCGATGATGGTGAAACTCGCAACATATAACAGCCAGCTCGCTTCGGCTGTTCCGGCCAGCAGATCGACGCCGAACAAATACACGATCACCTTGACCACGGTGAACACGCCGGCCTTGACGACCGCAACCGCATGCAGCAAGGCGCTGACCGGCGTCGGCGCCACCATGGCGGCGGGCAGCCAACGGTGAAACGGCATCAACGCCGCCTTGCCGATGCCGAACATGAACAGGAACAGCAGAAGGCCGATCATGCGGCCATCGATGTCGCCGGCCGCGACCGGGGCGGCGAGGATACCGCCCGGCGTAAAATCCAGCGTGCCGGCAACGTTCCACATCATCAGCATGCCCAGCAGCAAGAGACCGATAGAGGTCGCGATCAGGATGCCCAGATAGGTCCGGCCGCCGCGGACCGCCTCGGGCTTGCCCGAATGGGTGACCAGCGGATAGGTGGACAGCGTCAGGATTTCATAGCCGATGAACAGGGTCAGCATGTTGCCCGAAAAGGCGACCCACATGGTGCTGGCGAGCGCCAGCGCGAAACAGACATAGAAACGTGTCTGGTTCGCCTCTCCGTTGCCGCGCATATAGCCGATGGAATAGATGGAATTAACGATCCACAAGCTGGAAGCGACCAGTGCAAAGATCAGTCCCAGGGGTTCGACAGTGAAGGTAAGGCCGAGGCCGGGGAACATCTCCCACAGGGTCAGGCCACCACCGCCGCTTCGTGAAAACAGTTCGGCGATCCACATCACATCGATGAGCAACGCGCCCGCGGTGACCAGCGTCACGGTCTCACGCAGGTTCGGCCAGCGTCCCAGTTGCGAGATGACCAATGCGCCCGCGGCCGGTATCAGTATGGCCCAAAGGATGGAGACGCCTATGAATTCACCGCCCATCAACCGGTTCCCAGCAGCGTCCTGGCCGCTTCGAGCGCGGCGCCGGCGGAAAGCCGTGTGTCGATGCCGAACCAGATGCTGGCGGCGATCAAAATCCAGGTGGGGACCAGCAGGCCCAGCGGCGCCTCGGTGCGCGCGGCGCCATCGGGGGCGGGCTTGAAATACATTTGCTCGATCACTTTCCAGACATAGACCACGGCCAGAAGCGAGCTCATCAAGGTCAGCGCGGCGACCCACCACCAGCCCTTTTCAAGCGCGGCCAGCACCAGATACCATTTACTGATAAAACCGGCGGTCAGGGGAATGCCGATCAGGCCCAACCCGCCGGCGACGAAGGCCGCCGCGGTCCAGGGCATTCGTTTGCCCAGGCCGCCCAGGTCATTGATATGCGTCGAGCCGATCCGATAGACGATGCAACCCATCGCCAGAAACAGCCCGCCCTTGATCAGGGCGTGGTTGAACAGATGCAACATGCCGGCCTGTACACCGGTCACCGAGGCCATGCTGATGCCCAGCACGATATAGCCGATCTGCGCGACGCTGGAATAGGCCAGCATGCGCTTGACGTTGTTCTGGAAGATGGCGACGGTCGAGGCGGCGAACATGGCGGCGACCGCCAGGATCATCAAAATTTCACCCAGCGGCATCTGGCCGAAGGAGAACTCGACGCCGAAAATGGTGAAGAATACGCGCAGCAGCACATAGACGGAGACCTTTGTGGCGGTTGCCGCCATGAAGCCGGTTACCGCCGAGGGTGCATAGGCGTATGCGTTGGGCAGCCACAGATGCAGCGGGAACAAGGCGAGCTTGAGCGAGATGCCGACCGTCAGGAACGCGAAGGCGACATGCACGCCGCGTAAACCCTCCTGCCCCGCGAGTCGCTGGGCCAGGTCCATCATGTTCAGCGTGCCCGTCACCTGATAAAGCAACCCGATGCCGATCAGGTAGAAGGTGGCGCCGATGGTGCCCAGGATCAGGTATTGATAAGCCGCATAGAGCGCCCGCCTATCCTTGCCCAGGCTGATAAGGACATAGGATGAGAGCGATGAAATCTCCAGGAATACGAAAAGGTTGAAGGCGTCGCCCGTAATCGTGACCCCCAGCAGGCCGGCGAGGCAAAGCAGATAAGCCGCATAAAACAGATAGGCCCGCGCATCGCCAACTTCATGTTTGACGCTTTGGCGCGCGAAGATCATGACGACCGCGCCGATGCCGGCGACAATGCAGAGAACGAAGGCGTTGACCGCATCGACGCGAAGCTCGATACCCCAGGGCGCATTCCACCCGCCAACCGCATACGAAATCGGCCCGCCGGCCAGAACGTCCAGCAATAGCGCCACCGCGATGCCGAAGGCGGCCCACGACGCCGTCAGCGCCGTGAACCAGGCCAGCCGCGGACCACGCAACAAGACACAGACCGGCGCCAGCAGCAGCGGCACGATGATCTGCAAGACGGGGAAATGGACGGCGGAGATCATTCCTCCGGATCCTTGCCCGCCAGTTCCTCTTCCTCGACGGTGCCGTATTCCTCGTTGATCCGCACCACCAGGCTGAGGCCCAGCGCCGTGGTCGCCACGCCGACGACGATCGCGGTAAGGATCAGAACATGGGGCAGCGGATTGGAATAGACCTCGACGCCTTCGGCAATGATCGGCGCGGTGCCGCCGGCGACCTTGCCCATGGTGATGTAGAGGACGAAGACGGAAGCCTGGAAGATGTTCAGCCCGACAATCTTCTTCACCAGATTTCCGCGGGCGATCACCACATAAAAGCCACTCATCATCAGGAAAATAACGATCCAGTAATTATAGAGGCCCAAAACGTCCATGCCCCTAACCTTTCTTCTGGCGGGCGGCGAAGGCGAAGAAAATCGCCGTCATGACCGAGGCCACCGTTATGCCGACACCCAGTTCGATTACCAGTATGCCTATGTGCTGGCCCGCAACCGGGTCCGCCTTGAGCGCGGAATAATCCAGGAAATTCGCGCCCTTGAAGAGTGAGACGACCCCGGTCCCGCCATAGAGCAGCGCGCCGGCCGCGATGCCGGTGCGCACAACCCAGTCCGGCGCGACCTTGCGCGCGGTCTCGACGCCGAAGACCAGGGCATAGAGAATGAAGGCGGAGGCGAATATAACGCCGGCCTGAAACCCGCCACCCGGCCCGAAATCGCCATGGAACTGGACGTAAAGCGCAAACAGCATGATGAAGGGGATCAGCATTTTGGCCATCACCCGCACGACGAGATGATGGCTCATTCGCCCCCCTCCCCTTCATCGAACTCGTCGTCCTTCTTACGGCCCGCCTGGACGCTGGCGAAGGTCAACAGAACACCGATGCCAGCGGTGAAAACTACCATGACCTCGCCCAGCGTGTCGAAGCCGCGATAGCTGGCCAGCACGGCGGTGACGATGTTGGGCACGCCGGTCGCCGCCTGGCCCTCGGCCAGATAGGCATCCGCGACATGGTTATGAATGGGGGCCGCGGGGTCGCCGAACAGCGGCATGTCCAGGCTGCCGAAAATCAGCGCCGCCCCGGTCACCGCGACCACGAACAAAACGCCCAGCGTATAGAGCGGTCTGCGGCTGGGCACTTTTTCCTGGCTGGTGGTCAGCGACAGCGCGCCCAGCGCCAGCACGGTGGAAATTCCGGCGCCGACGGCGGCTTCCGTAAAGGCCACGTCCACCGCGTCCAGCACCACCAACAGCGACGCCGCCAGCAGGCTGTAAATGCCGCCCAGCATGACGACCGCGAACAGGTTGTGCAGCCGCACCACCATGAAAACCGTTGCCGCCATGAAGGACAGCAGCACAATGTTGATCAGGGTTTCGATGACTCGTCCCTCTTGTCAATGGTCTCGCTGGGCTGGCGGTCGCGGCCAACTGGCCTGACGCCCCCGCCATAAAGCGCGTTGGCCAGCGCATAGGTCGCGGTCGGGCTGGTGAACAGGATGAAGATCAGGATCAGGATCAGCTTGGCGGTGACCAGCGACAGCCCGCCCTGGATCATCAAACCGCCCAGGAACAGCCCGGCTCCTAGCGTGTCGGTGAGACCCGAGGCATGAAGGCGCGAATAAACATCGGGCAGGCGCAATAGCCCCACCGCGCCAGTGACGATAAAGAAACAGCCGGCCATCAGCAGCACCCAGCTAAGACCGTTGATCAGCATATCCATCAGATCTGCTCCTCGTCCTCGGCACGGCCACCGGCGCGGCCGAGATCGCCATAGCGGAAGAATTTCAGAACCGCGATGGTGCCGATGAAGTTGATCAGCGCATAAACCAGCGCGATATCGAGAAATTCGGGCCGTCCCATCAAAAAGCCCAGCACCGCGATCATCAACACTGTCTTGGTGCCAAAGGCGTTCACGGCGAGGATGCGGTCATAAAGGGTCGGGCCAGCAAAGGCGCGAACCAACGCCAGCGCCATGGCGACGACGAGTCCAATTGTGGCGGCGGCGAACATCATTTCGCGCTTTCCGCCACCGTGATTCCGGAAGCCTCCAACCGGGTTACGCGGCGGTCCATCTCACCGCTCGCCAGGTCGTCACCGACCCCGCGGGCGATGGCATGGACCAGAATATCGCCGCCGTCGAGCCGAACCGTTACCGTACCCGGCGTCAGCGTGATCGAATTCGCATAAATCACCTGGCCCAGTTCGCCCGGCTGGCTGGCCTTGAGGATATACATGGTGGGGGAAATGGGCAGCGAGGGCGACCAGATTCGCTTCGTCACATCCAGGCTCGCCTTGACGATTTCAAGCAGCAGCCAAAACCAGTAACCGACGAATCGACGGGTCAGATGAATCGGATGGCCTTCATGGTCGACTACATCCATGCGCACGGCAATCAGCACCACGAGGATCACCGAAGCAATTCCCAAGCCAAGAACAAGCCCATGATGAAGGGAAAACTCCCCGGACAACAGCATCCAGGTCGCAAACAGTACCATTCCCAGCGACAACGCTCGCGCCAAAAGACATCCCCCGGTTTCTAACCTCTGCCCCCCCTTTTAGAGGGCAGGCGGATACATAGTCCAGCCAAATCCGCACTGTCAAATACCAGATACCAAATACCAGATACCAACAGCGCGAACGCAAACAAAAATTCGGAAGCTGTCTTGCCGAAAAGGCATATGGTGACTAGGTTCTGGTCACACCACCGCAAAAACATCGAATCATTGCAAGTCAGGAATGAAATTCCATGCAGATGACGGGCGAATATCGCATTTCCGCGCCGCGCCAGGCGGTCTGGGACGCGCTGAACGATCCGGAAATGCTGAAACAATGCATTCCCGGTTGCGAGGAGATGATCCGAACCGACGATGGCGGATTCGAAGCCAAGGTCACGGCCAAGGTCGGCCCGGTCAAGGCCAAATTCGGCGGCAAGGTGGAACTGTCGGACATCGACCCGCCGAACGGCTATACGATTTCGGGCCAGGGCACGGGCGGCCCGGCCGGGTTCGCCAAGGGCGGCGCCAAGGTAGCGCTGGCCGAGGACGGCAATGAAACGATTCTCACCTATACCGTCGACGCCTCGGTCGGTGGCAAACTGGCCCAGATTGGTAGCCGCCTGATCGACGCCACGGCGAAAAAGATGGCCGGCGATTTCTTCTCCAAATTCGCCGAACTGGTGGGCGAAGGCGCGCCGGCCGAGGGCGGCGCCGAAATCGAATCGGTGGCCCCGGCCGGACCGACGCCGATGGGCGGCCTGCCAGCCTATGTCTGGGTAGGCGGAGTCATCGGAATTGCGATAATCTTGCTGCTTGTATTCGCGCGCTAGAGAATCCAGCGATCCAGTTAACTGGATAAAGATGGCCTAACGCACTACTCCCAGAATCCGGCCGGCGCCTGCATCCAGGGCGGTTCCAGCGCGGCGATCTCCGCATGGACCGGGCAGTCGGGACTGTGGGTGCCCGGCAGGTAGCCGGTACTCATCAGGAACTCGCCGGTAATCTCGCCGCCGGTGAAACGGAAGGTCTTCTTGAACAGCTTTACCCAGTCTTCCTTGCGCAGGGGATGGTGGGCCACCAGCCAGGCGTGGAATCCGCCGTGGCTGGCCCGCATGTCGCGAATACACCCGGCGTTGTGAATCACGGCATCGACCTTCAGCCGGTTGCGGATGATTCCCGCGTCGGCCAGCAGACGCGCGCGGTCGGCCTCGCCGAAGGCCGCCACCCGGTCCACCTCAAACCCCTCGAAGGCCGCATAAAACGCCTCGCGCTTCTTCAGGATGGTCAGCCATGACAGGCCGGCCTGATTGATCTCCAGCGCCAGCCGTTCGAGCAAAACCGATTCGTCGGCCACTGGGAATCCGTAATCCGTGTCGTGGTAGGGCTCGTGCCAAGGGTGCCCTTTGGCGGCATCGCAATACCAGTTCATCGTTCATATTCCTCCGGTTCACCGTCAAGCCGGGGGCTGGCGCGGACCCGGCCGACTCGTCTACAATCCACCGAGCCTAATACAAACCGGAGTATACGAATATGGCGAACAAGGGCTTCTATAATCTGCATGACATGAGCCAGGGCATCTCGCGCGAGTTGGCCCAGGGCATTACCACGCGTATCTTCCCCGGCGAACAGGCCATGCTGTCGGTGGTGCGGCTGGAGCCCGATACGCAAGGCAAGATCCACAGCCATCCCCAGGAGCAATGGGGCGTCATGCTGGAAGGTTCCGCGACCCGAATCCAGGGGGGCGAGGAAGTAGAGGTCAGGGCCGGCGATTTCTGGTGCACGCCGGGCGATGCCCCGCACGGCATCCGGGCGGGCAATGAGGGCGCGGTAATCCTGGACATCTTCGCCCCGCCCCGCGACGAGTACAGGGTGGCCGGGAAGGGGTTCGGGGAAAATTAAGCTCGATTCACGCGAACAGGTTGAGCCATTTTACCTTCGCCGAGAAACGGCGGCGAGAGATTTGACTCAGATCATGCCGGCGGAATTTAAATAAAAACAGGTGGCCGCGCCGAAACGGCGAAAAACAATCAGCCCGGCAGCGGCAGATGGATCCAGTCATACTCGACAGCAAAGTACAGGATAAACCATATCACCGCGGTGATGCCGCTGGTTGCGCCAAATCTCAGCCAGATACGCGGGTTTTCCGGCGCGCCGGGCATATGGCCCGCCTCGGTTTCGTCCGGCTGGCGCACCCCGACGGGCAGCACCATGAACAGCACAACGAACCAGACCACTATAAAGACAACGATTCCACCGACGAAATCCATGGCTTAAACCTGCTCCAATTCCACGAGTGTCCCCTGAAAATCCTTGGGATGCAAAAACAATACGGGCTTGCCATGGGCCCCTGTTTTCGGCTCGCCATCGCCCAGCACCCGCGCACCCTGGGCCTGCA
>JADFVY010000169.1 GCA_015222795.1 Pseudomonadota bacterium
GCCGAGATCGCCCCGGCCCTGCGCCGCGCCCGCGAGGAGATCGCCAAGACCGGCAAGTCCGCCGTGGTCAATGTCTGGATCGATCCCAACGAGTATGCGCCGGGCACCAAGGCCCAGACCATGTACAAGTGATGTGCCAACGCCCACGCACATCGATCCCGTACGGTCGCCCCGTCAAGGGGCGGCCGGCGGGAGATCGATAAGGAAGACGGAGAGTTAGAAGCAATGAGCAAAGCCCTTGAAGGTGTCCGCATCCTGGACATGACCCACGTGCAGTCGGGCCCGACCTGTACGCAGCTTCTCGCCTGGTTCGGCGCCGATGTGATCAAGGTCGAACGTCCCGGTGTCGGCGACGCGACGCGCGGCCAGTTGCGTGATATCCCGGATGTGGACAGCCTCTACTTCACCATGCTGAACCACAACAAGCGTAGCGTGACCCTGAATCCCAAAACGGAAAAGGGCAAAAAAATCTTCGCCAAGCTCATCGAGGAATGCGATGTGATGGTGGAGAACTTCGCGCCCGGCGCCATCGACCGCATGGGTTTCCCCTGGGAAAAAATCCAGGAGATCAACCCGCGCATGATCTATGCCTCGATCAAGGGTTTCGGCCCTGGCCCCTACGAGGAATGCAAGGTCTACGAGAACGTCGCCCAATGCACCGGCGGCTCGGCCTCCACGACGGGCGAGATCGACGGTTTCCCGATGGTCACCGGATCCCAGATCGGCGATTCGGGTACCGGGCTGAACCTGGCGTTGGGCATCGTGACAGCGCTTTATCACCGCGAGAAATCGGGCAGGGGCCAGCGCGTTACCTGCGCCATGCAGGACGGTGTGCTCAATCTCTGCCGTGTCAAGCTGCGCGACCAGCAGCGTCTTGCGCATGGGCCGATGAAGGAATATCCACAATATCCGAACGCCGAATTCGGCGATGCCGTGCCGCGCGCCGGCAATGCCTCGGGCGGTGGCCAGCCGGGCTGGATCGTCAAATGCAAGGGCTGGGAGACCGACCCCGATTCCTATGCCTATGTCATCGCCCAGGCCGCGGCGTTCCCCGGGCTGGCCAAGACCATCGGGCATGAGGACTGGCTGGAGGATCCGGAATGGAACACGCCGGAGGCGCGCCTGCCCAAGATCGACAAGATGTTCGAAGAGGTTGAAAAATGGACCATGACCAAGACAAAGTTCGAGGTCATGCACATCCTCAATCCGCTGAACGTGCCCGTGGGACCGATCCTCAGCATGAAGGAATTGGCCGAGGAGCCGGCTCTACGCGAGACCGGCACCGTCGTCGAGGTCGATCACCCGGAACGCGGCAAGTACCTGACCGTCGGCAACCCCGTCAAACTTTCGGATTCGCCGGCCGAGGTCGTGCGTTCGCCGCTGCTTGGCGAGCATACCGACGACATCCTGCGCGGGGTCGTCGGCATGTCGGATGACGAAATCGCCGCTGCGAAAGAGGAAGGCGCGGTCTGAGGACCGAGCCGGAAATCGGAAGGAATAACCATGCGTATCATCGTCAATGGCCAGCAGGCGTTCGGCAAGGCCAGCCTCGAGGCGATCCTCGACAAGGGCGAGGACGAAGTCGTCGCCGTCTACACGGCGCCCGATAAGGAAGGCAAGCCGGTCGACCCGATCAAGGAATTAGCCTTGGAGCGCGGCGTGCCCGTGATCCAACCGGCGAACTACAAGGACAAGGAAATCCTCGACGAGATGCGGGCGCTGAATGCGGATCTGATGGTCATGGCTTTTATGATCATCTTCGTTCCGGAAGAAGCGCGGGACATCCCGACGCACGGGTCGATCTGCTTCCATCCCTCGCTGTTGCCGCTGCATCGCGGTCCCAGCTCGATCAACTGGCCGATCATGTGGGGCGCGAAAAAGACGGGCCTGTCCATTTTCTGGCCGGATGACGGCCTGGACGAGGGCGAAATCCTGCTGCAAAAGGAAGTCGATATCGGCCCTGACGACACGTTGGGCGACGTCTATTTCAAGAAGATTTTCCCGCTTGGCGTGGAAAACGTGCTGGAGGCCGTCGACCTGGTGCGCGCCGGCAACCCGCCGCGCATTGCCCAGGACGATTCGAAGGCGACTTATGAAAGCTGGTGCAAGAAAGCGCATGGCGAGATCGACTGGAACCGGTCGGCCGGCGAAGTCTACAACCAGATCCGCGCCACCAACCCCGCTCCCGGCGCCTGGACGATGTTCGAAGGCAAGGCCTTGCAGATTTTCGACAGCGCCAGGGTGGAGGCAGGCGGCCGGCCCGGCGAAATCGTTTCCGTCACGGACGAGGGTTTTACGGTCGTGGCGGGCCTTGGCGCCATCCTGGTGAAGCGCGTTCGCCTCGATGGTGGCGCGAAAGTCGCTGCGAAGGAATTTGTGGACGCTAACGGGATTAAAGAAGGCGTGCGTCTGGGCGAATAATCCCGGCGCGTGAACTTACCTTATTCCAACCCGATGCCGGCGTGCCCGCCGGTATGCAAGAACAAGAAGGTACTGGAGAAAAAAATGGCTAAAAGCGATATCGAGATTGCTCGCGAAGCGACCATGCAGCCGATAGCGGATGTTGGCGCCAAGCTGGATATCCCGGCGGATGCACTCCTCCAGTATGGGCCCTACAAGGCCAAGCTGTCCTTCGATCATATCAACAAGCTGCAGGGCAATCCGGACGGCAAGCTGATCCTGGTTACCGCGATCTCGCCGACCCCGGCGGGCGAGGGTAAGACCACGACCTCTGTCGGCCTTAGTGACGGCATGAACCGCATCGGCAAGAAGGCCGTCGTCTGCCTGCGCGAACCTTCTCTCGGGCCCTGCTTCGGCATGAAGGGCGGCGCCGCGGGCGGCGGTTATGCGCAGGTCGTGCCGATGGAGGATATCAACCTTCATTTCACCGGCGATTTCCATGCCATCGGGGTTGCCCACAACCTGCTCTCGGCGTTGATCGACAACCATATATACTGGGGTAACGCGTTGGGCATCGACCAGCGCCGTGTCAGCTGGCGCCGCGTCGTCGACATGAACGACCGGGCGTTGCGCTCGATCGTCAACTCGATGGGCGGCGTGGCAAACGGTTATCCCCGCGAGGATGGCTTCGATATTACCGTCGCATCCGAGGTGATGGCCGTATTCTGCCTGGCATCGGACCTGAACGACCTGACGGAGAGGCTCGGCAATATCGTCGTGGCGCAGACCCGTGAGCGCAAGCCGGTTTATGCGCGTGAACTGCTGGCGGCCGGCCCGATGTCGGTGCTGCTGAAGGACGCCATCTCGCCGAATCTGGTGCAGACCCTGGAAAACAACCCGGCCTTTATTCATGGCGGACCCTTCGCCAATATTGCCCACGGCTGTAATTCGGTGATCGCCACCAAGACGGCGCTCAAGCTTGGTGATTATGTGGTGACCGAGGCGGGCTTCGGCGCCGACCTGGGCGCCGAGAAATTCTTTGACATCAAGTGCCGCAAGGCGGGGCTCGATCCGAAGGCGGTGGTTCTTGTAGCCACGATCCGTGCGCTCAAGATGCATGGCGGCGTTGCCAAGGGCGATCTCGGCAACGAAAATGCCGAAGCAGTGAAGACGGGCTGCACCAACCTGGCCCGCCATATCGCCAACGTTAAATCCTTCGGGGTCCCTGTCGTTGTCGCGATCAACCAATTCGTCAACGACACCGACGCCGAGGTTGAGGCTGTGCGCCAGGCGGCCAGCGAAAGCGGGGTCAAGGCGATCCTGGCGTCGCATTGGGCGAATGGCGGCGCGGGCACGGAAGAGCTTGCGAAAGAGGTTGTCGAAATTGTCGAAAGCGGCGTCGCCAACTTCAAGCCGATCTATGACGACAGCATGCCGCTGTGGGACAAGATCAAGACCGTCGCGACAAAGATATACGGCGCCGCGGATATCAGCGCCGACGACAAGGTGCGCAAACAGATCGAGGAATACCAAGCGGATTACGGGCATTTTCCCGTTTGCATGGCCAAGACGCAATATTCCTTCTCGACCGACCCGAATCTGAAGGGCGCGCCCAGCGGCCATGTCATTCCTGTCCGTGAGGTTCGCCTCTCGGCGGGCGCGGGTTTCCTGGTCGTGGTTTGCGGTGAGATCATGACCATGCCGGGCCTGCCGCGCGTGCCGGCGGCAAATTCGATCAAACTGAATGCGAATGGCCAGATTGAAGGGTTATTCTGATCTAGTGGAGGCGGGACAGCCCGCCTCCGCCGATACCCAATAGCAGGGAGATTGCCGGCCATGACCATCAAATCCATAGTTGCCCCGGTTCGCGGGGACGGCAAGGGCGAGTGGGTATTGGGGTTGGCCCTGGCGATCGGTGGAAAGTTCAATTCGCATATAGATGTGTTGCATGTGCATGCGAATGCCCAGGACATGATCCCGCACGGGGTCCCGCTGACCACGGCATTCAAGAGCACCATTCTCGAGGCGGCCGGTGTGGCGGCCAAGCAGGAGGAGGAGCGACTTTCCAAGCTCTTCGACGATTACTGCAAGATACATAATCTGGAGGTCGTTCCCGCCGAAGCAGAAGATTTTCCGGCGGACCGCCTGTCCATTTCCTGGCACGAGGCCGAGGGCAAGCAGGCGAACGTCATTCGCAACGAGGTCCGGTTCGCCGATATGATCGTGGTGCCCAAGCCCGACCGCGCCTCGGCCCTGGGCATGAATACCCTGCAGGCCGCCCTGTTCGACGTACGTAAACTGACAGCCATTGCGCCGCACCGGGAGATCAAGGAAACATGCCGGCATGTGGCGATCGCCTGGAATGGCGGTTCCGAGGCCGCCCGTGCCGTAAACTGGTCGCTGCCGATGCTGGCTTTGGCGGAAAAGGTCAGTGTGCTGGTCGCAAACGACAAGGACGGTGGTGTGACCCGCAGCAAGTCCATAAGGCGTTATCTTCGGCTGCACGGTATCGAATCCGAGATTCAGACTTTCGAGCGCGGCGGGGGCGAAGTGGCCGCATCGATCCTTGCCAGGGTATCGGAAATTGGCGGCGATATGCTGGTGATGGGTGCGTTCGGCTCTCAGAAACGTAGCGACCTTGTGCTCGGTGGCGTTACTCAGTATGTGCTGGAAAAGGCCGATATCCCGCTGTTGATGGCCCATTGATGGGACGGGAAGCGCGCCGCCCATAGGGGTGGTTTACCTACTACTGGTATCTGGTATACATAAATCACTGGCAGTGTGATTTTTCCGTTCTCGGCGTTCCGCGGGGCTGGAGAGGGGTTGCGCCGCTCTGAAAAACCACGGAAAATCCGGATAATAAAATTCTGGAACGGTCAGGCGTGGTTGTGCGGCGGGGCGTTTAATGGGCAGGAGCATTTGATATGAAAGTTTGTATATACGGGGCGGGCGCGATTGGCGGTTATCTCGCTGTCGAAATGGCTCAGGTTCAGGGCGTCGAGGTCTCTGTCATTGCCCGCGGCGCGCATCTCGAAGCCATGCGCGAAAACGGCTTGAAGCTGATCAAGGACGGCGAGGAACGCATCGGCAAGGTGAATGCCACCGACAACCCGGCCGAACTCGGCCCGCAAGATTCGGTGATCGTCGCGCTGAAGGCCCATCAGGCCTGGGAGTCGGCGGAACAAATCCGGCCGCTGCTGGGCCAGGATACCTCGGTCGTCACTTGCCAGAACGGCGTGCCATGGTGGTATTTCCACGGCCTGGAAGAGCCCTATAACGACCTTCGGGTCAAATCGGTGGATCCCGGCGACCGCCAGTGGAACATCATCGGCCCCGACCGCGCCATCGGCTGCGTTGTATTCCCGGCTACCGAAATCGCCGAGCCGGGCGTGATCAAACATAAATATGGCGACAAGTTCACCCTGGGCGAGCCGTCTGGCGAGATTTCGGAACGCTGCCAGCGGCTCAGCGAGGCGATGGAGTCCGGTGGCCTGCGCGCGCCGGTCATCCCCAATATTCGCGATGAAATCTGGCTGAAATTATGGGGCAATCTCTGTTTCAACCCGATCAGCGCCCTGACCCGCGCGACGCTGGATGTCGTTGCAACCGACCCGGCGACCCGTGCCCTGTCGGCATCCATGATGGAAGAGGCGCACGCGATCGCGACCAGGCTGGGCGCTGGATTCCGCGTCGATATGGAACGGCGTATTGATGGCGCCGCCAAGGTCGGCGCGCATCGCACGTCGATGCTGCAGGACCTGGAAAAGGGCCGCGCCATCGAACTGGATGCGATTCTGACGGCGGTGCAGGATCTCGGTCGGCTGTGCAAGGTCGAAACGCCTCATATAGACATCGTGTTGGGCCTGACCCAGCAACTGGGCCGCAGCCTGGGGGTCTATCCGGTGTTTCCCGAAGAGGGTTCCTCCTCGTCGGCGGCCGCCTGAGTCGGGGCGGGAAATTCTATAAGGACTGGGGGAGAGTTGCGTTCATGCCATCTCAACTGACTATTCAAACGGTGCAGGCCAATGTCAGTCTGAAAGAAAAGACATACGATATTCTCAAGGACGCGATCTGCAAGATGAACATCTATGCGCCCGACGCGCAGTTGCGGCTTGATGAACGCCAGCTTTCCGAGCAACTGGGCATCAGCCGCACGCCGTTGCGCGAGGCGCTGGTCAGGCTGGAACAGGAAGGGTTGGTCAATATCATCCCGCGGCGTGGCATCTTCATCGTTCGCAAAACCAAGCTGGAAATCGTCGAGTTGATCGTTGTCTGGGCCGCGCTTGAAGGTATGGCGGCGCGCCTGGCGACCCAGAAAGCATCCAACGAGGATATCGCCTCGCTACGTAGTATGTTCCCATCCTTCAGCGCCGGCGACCAGCCCGCCAATATCGATGAATATTCGGAACGCAATATCGAGTTTCACCAAACCATTCTGAAACTTGGCGGCTGCGGCTTGCTGGTTGAGATGGCCGATCAACTGTTTATTCATGTGCGCAGCATTCGCACGCAGACCATCGGCGAGGCCGACCGCGCTAGCCGCTCGGTCAAGGATCACCGGCAAATCATCGAGGCGATCGAGGCCCGCGACACCGAACTGGCCGAGCGCCTGGTGCGCGAACACGCCCTCGCCCTCGCCGAACATATCGACAAGAACGTCACCTATCTGGATTGAATGGCGGGTCCCGAGCGACGAGGTCGCTCGGTGTTCTTACTACCCCACCTGCACCTTGATCTCGCCGATTCCCTCCACGCCGCCGGTGATACGGTCGCCGCGTTCGATGGCGCCGACGCCGGCTGGCGTGCCGGTCATGATCAGGTCGCCTGGCTGGAGTTCCCACAGGCCAGAACAATATTCGATGATTTCCGGCACAGACCAGATCAACTGGTTCAAATCGCCTTCCTGGCGGACATCTCCATTGACGGCCAGCCACACGCGGCCGGAATCCGGATGGCCGATTTCCGAGGCCGGGCGGA
This sequence comes from Pseudomonadota bacterium, assembly GCA_015222795.1. Classification (GTDB taxonomy): domain Bacteria; phylum Pseudomonadota; class Alphaproteobacteria; order UBA8366; family JADFVY01; genus JADFVY01. The sequence continues at coordinate 7,378 of JADFVY010000169.1, forward strand.
TCGCCGAACAGGGCGCCGCATTGTCGAAGGCCTTGCCCGAATCCCACGGCCGGGCCATTTTCTTGGCCACGCCCTGCAGGTCGCGCCGCGTCAAATCGATGCCCACCGCATAGCCGTATACGTAATCCAGCGCCTGGGCCGCCGGGATGTTCACCCCGGCCTTGCCGATCGCCACCACTTGCTCGATCTCGTGATGCAGATTGTCTGTCGCCAGGGGATAGGGGATCTGCGAATCGTTCGCCACGACGGCGTCGGCCGGCTTGCAGAAAAAGAAGGGCGGTTCGCGGTCGGGGTCATGTCCCATCTCGCGCGCATGTTCGGCATAGTTCCGGCCCACGCAGTAAATGCGGTGGACGGGGAACAGGTCCGTTGTTCCTTCCACTTTGACGGTGGCCTGGGGAATGGCCGGCACAACAAAACTCATTTGTAAATTCTCCGTTGGTCGATTTGGGTCATAAGGGCGAAATGTAGCTTACTGCCGGGAGGAGGCGTAATACTCGACTTTGCGCTCCAGCCAGGCGAGGAACTCGGCGATAAAGAAGGACAACGCGAATAGGACGAGCAACACCGCCCAGAAATGCGTCATCAGGAAGTTGGAGGAGTAAATCTCGAACAGGGAGCCGAAACCGACGATCGAGATCAGCAGTTGGCCGATGATCACGCCCTTGACGCCGCGGATGAAGCCGATGCGCACGCCGCCGAGGATCTCTGGCAGAGCTGCCCAGAAATAGATCTTGGTAAAGGCGTCGAAGCGCGAGGCGCCGAAGGAATGCGCCATCTCGACCAGCGA
>JADFVY010000170.1 GCA_015222795.1 Pseudomonadota bacterium
GCCCCATCTCACGCTCGGAACAGAGCATGCCGTTCGATTCCTCGCCTCGGATGACGCCCTTTTTCAGGTCGACGCCGGTGCCGGGGATATGGGTTCCGGCCGGCGCGAAAACGCCCTTCATGCCGGTGCGCGCATTCGGCGCGCCGCAGACCACCTGGATTTTCTCGGTGCCGGTATCGACGATGCAAACCTGCAGCCGGTCGGCATTGGGGTGCGGCCTGGCCTCCACGACATAGGCGATGGTGAAGGCGTCAAGATCCTTGGCCGGGTCATGGACTTCTTCCAGCTCAAGGCCTAGCGCGGTCAGCGCGTCGGTGATCTCGTTCAGCGACGCGTCCGTGTCGAGGTGATCCTTCAGCCAGGAAAGCGTGAACTTCACGGTGTCAGCCCCCTGAACAGGGTGGGCACTTCAAGCGGCACGAAGCCGTAATGCTTTAACCAGCGCAAATCGGCGTCGAAGAAGGTGCGCAAATCGGGAATGCCGTATTTCAGCATGGCAAGACGCTCGATCCCAATACCGAAGGCGAAACCCTGATATTCCGCCGGGTCGATGCCGCAGGCGGCCAGCACCTTCGGGTTCACCATGCCGCAGCCCAGAATTTCCAGCCAGTCGTCGCCGGCGCCGATTTTCAGTTCACCGCCCTTGCGGGTGCAGCCGATATCCATTTCCGCGGAGGGCTCCGTAAAAGGGAAATGGCTCGGTCGGAAACGTGCCGGGACGTCCGCGATCTCAAAATAGGCGCGAACGAATTCGATCAGACAGCCCTTCAGATGTCCCATATGAATGCGGCCGGTTTTGTCCACCACCAGCCCCTCCACCTGATGGAACATCGGCGTATGGGTTATATCGCTGTCGCAACGATAGGTGCGGCCCGGCGCAATAATGCGCAGCGGCATGCCCGAACCGTCCTTGCTTGCCATCGCCGCCTGCATGGTGCGGATCTGTACCGGCGAGGTGTGGGTGCGTAGCACCATGCGGCTGCCGTCTTGCCTCTCCGGCAGATAGAAGGTGTCGTGCATCTGCCGGGCGGGATGCTCCGGCGGGATGTTCAGGGCCGTGAAATTGTGGAAATCATCCTCGATGTCCGGGCCCTCGGCGATCGAAAAGCCCATCTCGCCCAGAATCGCGACGATCTCGTCGAGGGTCTGGCTGATCGGGTGCAGCCGGCCTTCGGCCTCCGGCCGTACCGGCAGGGTGACGTCCACCGTCTCCGCCGCCAACTGGCCTTCAAGTTCGACATTTTCCAGAGCACTCTTGCGCGAGTCCATTGCCGAAGCGACGGCATCCTTGACCGCGTTCAAGGCCTGACCCGTCTCGCGCCGCTCTTCCGGCGACAATTGGCCAAGCGTTTTCATCAGGCCGGTAATGCGGCCCTTCTTGCCCAGCGCCGAGACGCGAAGTTCTTCCAGCGCCTCAGCCGAATCCGCGGATTCGACGGCGGCGAGAAGCTCTTCGCGCAGTGCGTTCAGATCGTCCATCGGGAATTCACCACCGGCGTCCGGCGGTGCTCCACCCTCTAAAGCCTTATTTCGCGGCCTCGGCCAGCGCATCGCGCGCCTGGCCGACAAGCGACTCGAAAGCCGCCGGTTCATTGACGGCGAGCTCGGCCAAAATCTTACGATCCAAGTCGATTTCGGCCCTCTTCAAACCGTTCATAAACTGCGAGTAAGTCAGGCCGTGCAGACGCGAACCGGCGTTGATGCGCTGGATCCACAAGCTGCGGAAATCGCGCTTGCGCGTGCGACGGTCGCGATAGGCATATTGCAGGTCTTTCTCGACCCGCTGGATTGCGGCCCGGAAGGTATTCTTCGCGCGACCGCGCGATCCCTTGGCCAGTTTCAGAATTTTCTTGTGACGGGCGTGCGTGGTGACGCCCCGCTTGACGCGTGCCATTATTCA
>JADFVY010000171.1 GCA_015222795.1 Pseudomonadota bacterium
CGAGGCGGCCCGCACGTTGCTCGAAAACGAAGCGAACCCGAACCTCCGCAACAAGAAGCGAGAGCAGGCCCATACGCTTGCCACCGCCGCGGGGCACGACGACATCGTCAAGCTTCTGGAAACGCACAGCAAAGGCCGCGGCTGGCTAAAGGGCCTGTTCTGAGGGCACCGCCAGCCTAAATAGACTCGGTGATCAAAGGCCCAGAAGCAAGGGCTTTCAGGCCGGCAGTTGACGCCACTCGGCCGGAGCGGATGGTATCGATGCTGATGAATGCGCCGTTTCCTGATCTCGGCCGCGAATATCAGACCGAACCGGTTCCACCAGAACCGCGCCGTTTCATGGCAGATGTCGATGCCGCGTTCGAACAGGAGAACCTCGACCTGCCGAAGTGACAGCGGATAGCGGATGTACATCATCACCGCGAGGCAGATGACCTCGGTGGCCAATTAAACAACCACACTTTGGCATATTTCGATGCCGGTAGGGGGAGCCGTCCATGGTATAAGAAGCTGGCGTTCGCCTTCAATCTGGTTGCGGCAAGGCAATCGGTTCCATAGGCGAAAGCGGCAACGACCTGCGCGTTAACCACGCAAACGTGGGGTGGTTTCCACGCACTATAGTGAGTGGCGCCCTGCCCGCAACTTCATGATACAGCCGCAAAGCCCAAATATTTTATGTGACTAGCGCCTGTTGGATGGAAGCGGATTGGTGTGGCACAGCTGTTGCATCGTGCGGGAAGTTTTTCCAAACAAAGCGTGCGCGGCGTTTTGCCGCCTCAAGCAACAGGGAGACAGTCTGATGAGGAAACGTCTTATTTCATTGATGGCCGCCGCCGCCGTATGGGTGCCGGTCGCCGCGCAGGCGGGCGAGGTCAGGATCGGCTACACCACCGACGCCCTGACCCTGGACCCGCACAATCACCGCAACCGCACGACCCAGACCATCATCCGCAACATGTATGACGGCCTGGTGACCCGGGACCCGAACATGAAGGTTGTGCCACAGTTGGCCGAATATTTGAAGGTCATCGACAAAACGACCTACGAGGTAAAGCTGCAGGCTGGCGCCACTTTCCACGACGGATCGCCGATCACCGCCGAGGATGTGAAATTTACCTTCGAACGCCTGACCAATGACGGCGCGGTGGGTGGCACGACCAGCCCTCGCAAGAGCTTGGTTGGCCCGGTCAAGGGCGTCGAGGTCATCGACGCTCGCACGGCGCGGATCATGCTGGAAACGCCCTGGCCACAGTTTCCGGCCTTTTTGACCCTTCATGAAATCGTTTCCAAAAAATTCACGGAAGCGCAGGGCGCTGACGGCCTGGCCACCAAGGTCATGGGGTCCGGCCCGTTCAAGCTGGTCGAGTGGCGCAAGGGCGATTTGGTCATCATGGAGCGCTTCGATGGCTATTACGGCGGTTCGCCGGCGTTGCCGCCGCACGCCAAGGCCTGCTCCGAACGCGTGATCTTCAAGATCATTCCCGAGAACGCCTCCCGGGTGGCCGCCCTTTTGGCCGGCGATGTGGATCTGATCAACGACCTGCCGGCGCACGCCATCAACCAGGTGAAGAACAATCCCGACACCGATGTTGTGACGGTCAATGGAACGCGCAGCAATTTCATCGCACTGAACAACCAGTCGGGACCCTTCAAGGACAAACGGGTCCGCCAGGCGGTCAGCCACGCGCTCGACAAGCAGTTGATCATCGATCGCATCATGAACGGGAACGGCGCCCAGATCGACGGCATCCTGTCGCCGGACGCCTTCGGCAAGAACACCAATTTACCCAGGCTGGCTTTTGACCCGGCCAAGGCGAAGTCCCTGCTGGCCGAAGCCGGCTATCCGGACGGCATCGACGTGGTGCTGGACGTCAAAGGCGAACTGAAAGAAATCGCCGAAGCCATCGGTTCCCTTCTGACCAAGGCCGGCATCCGGACCACGGTGCAAGTGGACGAAGTCGGCCAGTTGCGCAAGAAATGGCGGACCAAGGGCGAGCCCAAAACCGGCGATATGTGGATTACGTCATGGGGTAACGGGACGCTGGACCCGGTCGGTATTTTCGTGCCGACGCACCGGACCAATGATCGCG
>JADFVY010000172.1 GCA_015222795.1 Pseudomonadota bacterium
CGTCATGCCGCTGGAACAGACCATCGACGGCCGGCGCATAGCCGTCGTTGTGGATGAAGAGCACAGCGGCAAGGCCCCCGGCCAGTTGCACGGCTTCATGTGGACGTTCGACGTCACCGACCTGAGCGACATCAAGCCGCTGGCAATCTGGGATCTCAGCGAGATGGACTCGCCCTACAGCCGCACGCCGGGAGGCCGCTTCGGCGCCCATCAATATCGCGAAAAGCTGGACTCGACGCTGGTCTATGTCACCTGGTTCGCTGGGGGCTTGCGCATTGTCGACGTCGCCGATCCCTCCAAGCCGAAAGAGGTGGGTTTCTATATCCCCGAACCGATCAACGGCCATCCCAGTCCGCAAAGCAACGATGTGGACGTGGACGAGAACGGCCTGATCTACTTGCTGGACCGCAATGCCGGCTTCGATATCCTCGAATTCACACCGTAAAGCGCCATCGCCGCCCGTTGCAACCATGACGTGGTTGCCGCGCGCGACGATGCGGGTTTATACTTCGACCTACAATAAATATCATGGCCTGTTGCCGGCGTCTGACCGGTAAAAACAGGCCCAACATGGAGGTTATCTGACATGGTTTCCAGAAGTTCACATGGCCCAAGGGCCCGTGTTCGTCCGCTTATCGGCTTGTTGAGCATAGTGACCCTGTGCGCGATTTTCCTGCCTGCCCAGCCCGCATCCGCGGAGGGCGAGCTCCACGTCTATAACTGGGGCGATTACATAAATCCCGAGGTGCTGGACCGTTTCGCCGAGGAGCAAGGTGTCAAGGTGACGCTGGATACCTATGGTTCGAACGAGGAAATGCTGGCCAAGATCCAGGCCGGCGCGACCGGCTACGACATCGTTTTCCCGTCGGTGCATATGCACGACATCATGTTTCAACTGGATCTGCTGCATAAATCCAACATCAACCAGCACCCTGACTTCAAGAATATAGACAGGGCCTTCCTGCGGGCCAGCACCGATCCGAACGGCGAATGGTGTCTGCCTTATGCGTGGGGCTCGGTCGGCATTTTCTATAACAAGACGAAAGTGCCCGAGATTAAATCCTGGGCCGACTTCTTCGCCATTCCCGAAAAATACGGCGAGAAGATTGCCATTCTGGACGACATGCGCGAAACCATCGGCGTTGGCCTCATCATGAACGGCAAGTCCGTGAACAGCACCAATCCGGACGATCTGAAGGCGGCGCAGGAGTTCCTGCTTAAGCAGAAGCCGAATATCTCCGCGTTCACCTACGACAGCCAGCCGCTGGTGGTTTCCGGTGACATCGCGGCCGCGCATTTCTATGTCGGCGCGAATCTCTTCGTGATGGAGAACCCGGAAGAGTTGGCCTATGTGATCCCGGAAGAAGGCGCCACCATGTATCAGGAAGACATCTGTATCCTGAAATCGTCGCCGAACAAGGCGAACGCCAAGAAGTTCCTGGAGTTCTACCTGCGTCCGGAAATCGCAGCGCTGAATGTCTCGCAGCAGATGAACGGCACGGCAAATGTTCCGGCACGCGCGCTGACACCCGATAGCATCAGGAACAACCAGAATATCAATGTTCCCGACGATGTGATGAAGCGACTGCAGATCTTCGTCGATCTCGGCAAGGATATTAAAAAGTACGATCGCATCTGGACCAAGGTCCGCACGGCCCAGTAGGGCCTGGCACGATGCCTGTTATGGCCGGGAAGCCGCGATGGCGGCTTCCCGCGCCTGTCGGTGTAAATCGGGAAAACCGTTGAAGACATGACGCCTGCAAGTTCCAGCGAGAAACTTGTCGAACTTCGTGACGCCGTGAAGCAATTTCAGGCCCCCGAGGGATCGATGGTGACGGCGCTGGATCGCGTGGATTTGCTTGTCGGCGCCAATGAGTTCGTGACGCTGCTGGGCCCGTCCGGCTGTGGCAAGACGACCCTGCTGCGCTGTGTCAGCGGGTTCGAGGACCTGGACCAAGGGACGCTGTCGATCGACGGTGTAACGATGGATGGTATCCCGGCGCATCGCCGCCCGGTCAATACAGTGTTCCAGAATTACGCGCTTTTCCCGCACATGACGGTCGAGGCGAATGTGGGCTACAGCCTTGAGGTGGCCCACGTCGCGCGTGAAGAGCGAATTCGCCGGGTGGGCGAGGCGCTTGAACTGGTCAATCTTTCCGGCATGGAGAAACGCAAGCCCTCGCAATTGTCCGGTGGACAGCAGCAGCGCGTCGCCCTGGCCCGCGCCATCATCAACAGGCCCAAGATACTGCTGCTCGACGAGCCCCTGTCAGCGCTGGACCGCAAACTGCGCCAGGCCATGCAGCTTGAATTGAAAACGCTACAGAACGAGCTGGGCATTTCCTTCGTGTTCGTGACCCACGACCAGGAAGAAGCGCTGACCATGTCGGACAGGATCGTGGTCATGAACAACGGCCGCATCCAGCAGGAAGGCCCGCCGACCGAAATCTATCACCGCCCGCGCAATGTGTTCGTCGCCCAGTTTATCGGCGAGAGCAATCTGTTTACCGGGCGCGCCGTGGCCGTCGAGGGCGGCGAGGCCCGTTTCGAAACCGCGGAAGGGTTGACGCTGACCGGCGCCGCGCGGGGAATTACGGTTGGCGACGAAGTCGATCTTTTGTTGAGGCCGGAACATTTCGACCTGCTGGACGCGGCGGAAGCCGGGTCCGCCACCGACAACGTACTGGCCGTCAGACTGGACCAGCAGGTGTTCCTTGGCACCGATTATCACCTTCTGGTCAGCACCGAAATTGGCGGCAAGAACCTGCGGGTTACAGTTCGCGATTCGCAGCGCGAACGGCTGCCGGATTTCGCGCCTGGCGCAAGATTACATCTCAAATACTCCGGACAACGCCTTCACGTTTTGAGCGATTAGAAATGGCACGCATCGGAAAAATAACGTTGCGCAGACGGGTTGCCCTGGCCGGCCTTCTGGCGCCCGTCACCATTTTTCTGGGAATCTTCTTCCTGGCGCCGCTCGGGCTGATGGCGGTTTACAGCCTTCTGGAGCCGGGCCTCTACGGGGGCGTCGAGTGGAACTATTATCATTGGAATTACGGGCGGATTCTGGGCTGGGCGGACGGCCTTATGGAGGAGTTCGACCTGGTCTATCTGTATATTTTCATGAAGTCCCTGAAGCTCGCATTCCTGACTGTCGTGATTTCCCTGGTTCTTTGTTATCCGGTGGCCTTTTGGGTCAGTCGCCTTCCCGACCGCCGCAAGACGTTTTTCCTGTTTCTGATTACGCTGCCTTTCTTCGCCAGCCTTATCGTGCGTCTCTACGCCTGGATTCTGATCCTGCGGCCAAGCGGCGCGTTCAACCATTTACTGCTCGCCATCGGGCTGATCGACAAGCCGCTGGATATAATCTTTACCGAGAACGCCGTTGTGACCGGCATGGTCTATGTGATGGTCCCCTTCATGTTCCTTCCGCTGTACGCCAGCGTCGAAAAGCTCGACAAGTCGCTGTTGGAGGCAAGCCACGATCTCGGCGCGACCCGGGTGCAAACCTTCTTCAAGGTCATCGTGCCGCTGACGATGCCGGGCATTGTCGGCGGTTCGATCATCGTGTTCATCCCGTCACTGGGGAACTTCGTCGTGCCCGACGTGCTGGGCGGCGCCAAGGTCATGATGGTTGGCAATCTGGTCGAGCAACAGTTCCTTTATGCCCGCAACTGGCCGTTCGGCGCGGCCCTGTCGATGATTATCATGGCCACCGTGCTGGTCTTCCTGTTGATCTACGTATCGGTAACCCTGCGGCGCGACGATCAGGACCAGGGGCTTAACATATGAGGAAAAGTCGCACCCATTGGACCTGGCATGGGCTGACCTTTTTCAGCACGCTCTTCTTCATTTTCATTTATGCGCCGCTGCTGGTGATCGTCGTCTATTCGTTTAACGCCAATCCGATCAACATGATGATCTGGTCGGGTTTCACCTTCGACTGGTACAGGACAATTCTGGGGATCGCGGATATCCGGTCCAGCGCGGTGCTCAGCGACGCCGTCTATATCGATTCGACCGAGGAGTTGCTGAACGCACTGGGCAACAGCATCATCGTCGCCTTCACCACCACCGTGATTTCCACCGTTCTGGGCACCTCGACCGCGCTGGCGCTGGCGCGCTATCGCTTCCGGCTTCGGGCCTTTTACCGGATGTTGATGTTCATGCCGATGATCATGCCCGACATCGTGCTGGGGATCGGACTGCTGATCTTCTTCGTCACCGCGGGATTCAAGCTGGGGCTGATCACCATCATCATCGGTCACTGCACCTTCCTGGGAAGCTATGTCTTCATCATTGTCCAGGCGCGCCTGGCCGGGATGGACCGCTCGCTGGAGGAAGCCTCGGGCGATCTCGGCGCCAACGACTGGGTGACCCTGCGCCGGGTGGTTCTGCCGCAGCTCGCGCCCGGTATCATCGGCGGCGCGCTGCTGGCCTTCATCATTTCGATGGACGATCTGGTGATTACCTATTTCATCGCCGGCGTGGATTCGACCACCCTGCCGGTATTCATTTTCGGGATGCTGCGCCGTGGCGTAAAGCCGGAGATCAACGCGGTCGCGACCCTGCTGGTCCTGTTCTCGCTCGCGGTGGCGGCGGTGGGGCTGTATTTGCGGCGACGACGATAAACACAGAGGGATCGACAATGACGAAACCGCGCGCCAGGGACCTTGGGCTGGACTTTCCGGGGACGCCGGGGCCTCATAACGCCATAACGGACATCCCCGGCGTTCTGGTCGGCTATACCACGCTGATCGACGATGCCGCGCGGATCCGCACCGGGGTCACGGCGATCCTGCCCTACGGCCATGACCCCGAACCCCGCCCGGTCTGGGCCGGGCAGTTCAGCCTTAACGGCAATGGCGAGATGACCGGGGTGCACTGGATTCACGACGCCGGCTATTTCACCGGCCCGGCCTGCATTACCAACACCCATTCGGTGGGGATGGTACATCACGCCACGACCCGCTGGATGATCGACACCTACGGCGAGGCCTTCGGCGACGAACATATCTGGGCCATGCCGGTGGTCGCCGAGACCTATGACGGCGTGCTGAACGATATCAACGGCCAGCATGTTCTTGCCGAGCATGCCCTTGCCGCCATTGACAGCGCGACCGGCGGCGTCCCCGCCGAGGGCAATGTCGGCGGCGGCACCGGCATGGTCTGCTATGAGTTCAAGGGCGGCACCGGCACCGCGTCGCGCCGGGTAACCCTGGGCGGCGAGGATTACACCGTTGCCGCGCTGGTGCAGGCGAACCACGGTATCCGCGACTGGCTGACCATCCTGGGTGTCCCGCTGGGGCAGGAGATGCGCGAAGACCTTCTGGTTTCGCGCGAGACGGGATCGATCATCGTTGTCATCGGCACCGACGCGCCGCTGTCGCCGCTCAGCCTGCGGCATCTGGCCAAACGCGCCTCGATTGGCATCGGCCGTCACGGCACGCCCAGCGGCAACGGTTCGGGGGATATTTTCCTGGCCTTCAGCACCGCCAACAAGCGCGGCC
>JADFVY010000003.1 GCA_015222795.1 Pseudomonadota bacterium
ACCAACGGAGAAACCAGCCAGAAGACACAGACTGTAGCTTAAATCGCCGCCAAATCTGTCCCATGATCGGGGAGTAGCTCACTTGCTCGATTCCGGCCCCCCCCCGTCACTTCCCGCCAAGTTCATAAAGCGCGTTGGCGGCGGTGCCGGCTACCTTGTGGCGCGGGTAATAGATCGCGCTGTTTAGCTTACCCTGGCGGAGCCGATCGGGATCTTCGATACCATTGTCCGCAAGCGCCTTTTCATACTCCTCGGCCGCGCGGGCGCGGGCCTTGAACAGGGCCATCTGTATGCGGCTGTAAACGCCGACGGCGCCGTCGCCCGAGGTCTCGATAGGGCAGAAATTCGCCTCGGGATACTTGGCGGTGACCAGCGATTGCACACCGTCGGACACGCCCGACGAAGGCATGCAGCCAAAGGGTTTCACGCTGATCACCATATGCACCTTGTTTTCGGAGACCGCCTCGATGACCTTGCCGACCTCCATATGTCCCTCACCGCCACGCAGTTCGTTGGGGTATATTTCCCGGGCGATGAAGGCGAGGCGATTCATGTCGGGCAGGCGGTAATGCCGCAGGCCCACGGCCCGGGCGAAGGCGGCGAAGGTCTTCCGGGAGACAAAATCGATCAACCGGCACGCGGCCAGTGTAAGCAGCGGTGAATTGCTCTCTTTGCCATGCTTCCGGCCATCACGGCGGCGCAGCATCATGCGTTCGCTTGTGTCGTGGATGACTTCCCATACCTCATACAGGAGATAACTGGTTACCGGTTGGATTGCGCACTCGGCGCCTTCGCTTTCCAGGAACCGCTGTAGCTGGTAATTGCCGTCGCCTTCGGTGGTCATGGCCCAGAATTCGCCGATTATGGCTACCTTGGGTTTCGGCGTGAGGCGCCGGACCTCGACCCGGTCCAACAGCTTGCGGCAGCATAGAAGCGCGCGCAGCACGCTTCCGCCCTTTTTAAACGCGTCGCGGAGGATGTTCCCGCATTCCCCGATCGCCGCGTCGGTGGCGCCGGGAACAACCTCGTAGGGCCGGATACGGCAAGCCATCGCATTCATGACGTCGGCGGCAATAATGCTTTTGTAGCCCGCGACGGTGATAGCCAGGCTCAGCTTCAGCCCCGCGGCATTCGGGTCGCGCTTGTGTTCGCCGAATTTCCGGGCATCGAGAATACGAAAACCGTTAAACCCGGCATCGTTCAACACCTTGCGGTACTCGGTTACATAACTGCCGAAACGGCACGGTCCGCACCCGCCGGAGGTAACGAAGACGTACCCGTTTACGATATCGGCGGTGGCCATGCCCTCGACATCGCGCAGATGCATCAGATATTTCAGCAGATTGCCGACCGTGAAATAGGTCGGGTTGCATTGCCCGCGATTGCCGAATTCCTTGCCCCATTGCATGGAGGCCTTATCCGGACAGTCCAGCGCCTTGATTTTATATCCAAAGCGTTGGAAAGAAGCCTCCAGCAACACCTCGTGCATGCGGGTCAGGCCGCCGAACAGCAGTGTCGTGGTGGCGCGCTGGTCCTCGGTGAAGGGAATGATATCGGGATCGCGCCACGGTTCCGGAGCTTCCTCCAGCCCCAGCCGCCGGCGTTCCTCCGCCTCGAAGACTCGCAGGTCGGCCTCGATCTCCGCCACGGCGCGTGTCGCCGCCGCGCATCCGTTCAATTTCACAGTCGTGGAATTTCGCATTTCTGTTTGCCTCTCCATCCCGCGATCATCGCCATGCTCCGAGTGAAGTAACAGCAGTCTTTCCAGATATCGCCTGAACCCCCGTCACTTCCCGCCAAGTTCGTAAAGCGCGTTGGCGGCGGTGCCAGCTACCTTGTGGCGCGGGTAGTAGATCGCGCTGCTCAGCTTGCCGCGCCGTTTGCCCTGGCGGAGTTGATCGGGATCGTCGATGCCATTATCCGCCAGCGCCTTTTCATATTCCGCGGTGGCGCGGGCGCGGGCCTTGAACAGGGCCATCTGCACCCGGCTGTGAACACCGACGGCGCCGTCGCCGGTGGTTTCAATGGCGCAGAGATTTACCTCCGGGTACCGCGCGGTGACCAGCGACTGGATGCCGTCGGACACGCCCGACGAAGGCATGCAGCCGAAGGGCTTCACGGTAACCACCATATGCGCCTTGTTTTTTGAGGAAATCTCGATGACCTTGCCAACTTCCATATGCCCCTCGCCGCCATGCAGCTCGTTGGGATACATTTCCCGGGCAACATGGGCGATGCGGTTCATGTCGGGCAGGTGATAGTGCTGCAGGCCGGCGGCGCGGGCGAAGGCCCCGAAGGTCGCCCGGCCCAGGAAATCGATCAGCCGGCTGGCAAACAGGACCAGCCTCGGTGAATCGCTCTCGTCATCGTGTTTCACGCCGTCGCGGCGCCGCAGCATCATGCGCTCGCGGGTGTCGAACCCGGCTTCCCATATTTCGTACAGAAGCCGGCCGGTTACCAGCTGGATATCGCATTCGGCGCCCTCGCTCTCGAGGAAGCGGTGCAGATGGTAGTTACCCTCGCCTTCGGTGGTCATGGCCCAGAATTCGCCGATTATGGCGACTTTTGGTTTCGGGATAAGGCGGTCTACCTCGACCTTTTTCAGCACCTTGCGGCAGCGGCGCATGGCCAGCCAGACGCTTTTCGCGTTGCGCACCGCCGTGCTGAGGATTTCATTACATTCCGCCAGCGCCACATCGGTGGCGCCGGGCACGACCTCGTAGGGCCGGATGCGGTAGCCGATAGCATTGATCACGTCGGCGGCGATAATGGATTTGTAGCTGGTGATGTTGGTGATCAGGTCCAGCTTCAGCCCGGCGACGTTCGGGTCTCGCTTATGCTCGCCGAACTTGCGCACATCCAGGATCCGAAAGCCGCCGAACCCGGCATCGCGCAGCACCTTGCGATATTCGGTAATGTAGCTTCCCAGGCGGCAGGGACCGCAGGCGCCGATCGTGACGTAGATATATTTCTGGACGATATCGGCCGAATCCATGCCCAGGTCGTCGCGAAGATGGATAAGGTATTTTACCAGGTTTCCGACCGTGAAATAGGTTGGATTGCACTGCCCGCGATTGCCGAATTCCTTGCCCCACTGCAGGGACTCCTTATCCGGGCAGTCGAGCGCCGTGACCTTGTATCCGAAACGGGTGAAGTTGGCCTTCAGAAGCGCCTCGTGCAGAAACGTCAGGCCGCCGAACAGGATTGTCGTGGTGGCGCGCTGCTCCTCGGTGAAGGGAATGACATCGGGGTCGCGCCACGGTTCCGGTTCGCCTTCCAGCCCCAACCGGCGGCGTTCCTCCGCCTCAAAGGTTCGCAGGTCGGCCTCGATCTCCGCGACGGCGCGTGTCGCCGCCGCGCATCCGTTTACCCGTTCGATCGTTGTGTCGGTCATTTCACCTCTCTCCTTTACTCGGCGGCCTCGGTTATGTTTTGGGGCCGCTCATCGTCATCGGACGGGACCGCCGGACCGGTTTCCGGCACTTGCACCCCGTTCACCTTATTGATCTCGTCTTCGTCATTGACCTCGTCTTCGTCATTGACCTCGTCTTCGTCATTGACCTCGTCTTCGTCATTGAC
>JADFVY010000173.1 GCA_015222795.1 Pseudomonadota bacterium
ATTGACCCGGGGGACCGCTGGATGATACCCAATGCGGCCCGACAATCAACCGCCCTTGTATATTTGCGGGGCGAATCATATCGGATCAACGATGACGAACGCATTGCCCGAATTTGCCGTGGAGGTCCGCGGCCTGACGAAATATTACAAAACCGGCGGCAAACTGGCCGAAAAACCGGCGCTGGACAATGTCGACCTGTCGATTCCGCGGGGCTCGCTGTTCGGGCTGCTGGGGCCGAACGGGGCCGGCAAATCGACGCTTATCAATATCCTGGCCGGGCTGGTCGTCAAGTCGGCGGGCAAGGCCAGCATCTGGGGCATCGACATCGACAAGGACGCGCGCAACGCCCGCGCGGCGATCGGCGTGGTGCCGCAGGAATTGAACATCGATCCGTTCTTCACCCCGCGCCAGTTGCTGGACCTGCAGGCCGGGCTCTACGGGGTGCCGAAAAGCGAGCGCCGCACCATGGAAATCCTCAAGGCTTTGCGGCTGGACGACAAGGCCGAGGCCTATGCGCGCACGCTGTCGGGCGGCATGCGGCGCCGGCTGCTGGTCGGCAAGGCGCTGGTGCATCAGCCCCCGGTGCTGGTGCTGGACGAGCCCACGGCGGGCGTCGACGTGGAATTGCGCCGCCAGCTATGGGATTACGTGGTGGGTTTGAACAAGCGCGGCGTAACCGTGCTGCTGACCACCCATTACCTGGAAGAGGCCGAGGAACTGTGCGACCGTATCGCCATCATCAACCATGGCAAGGTGGTCGCCATCGACGAAAAGAAAGCCCTGATCGGCCGCCTGGACGCCAAGACGGTGAACATCACGCTGGCCGCCGAGCTGACCGCGCTGCCGCCGGTGCTGGAGGCCTGGTCGGCGGAGCTGACCGCGCCCAACGCCGTCACCATCCATTACCAGCCGAGCCGCGTCCATATCGGCGAAATCCTGGAAGCGTTGCGCGGGGCCGGCCTGGACATCGTCGACCTGACCACCGAGGAAACCGACCTGGAGGATATCTTCCTGCAGCTCACCCGCGACGACCAACCTTCCGGCGGGCCTTCCAGCGAGTCCTCGGACGCCGCCTGAACGATGAAACATGCCGCCCCCCTGCTGTTTGCGGTCTTGCTGCTGGCGGGGGGATGCGGGCCCACGGTCGCCGCGATGGGGCCGCCGGTCATCGAGCCGGCGCTGAACGGCGATCATATCCTGACGGCCGACGAGGCGAAATTGCCGCTCAGGGTCTGGAAACCGGACGGCGCGCCCACCGCGGCGCTGGTCGCCCTGCATGGTTTTAACGATTATTCCAATAGCTTCGAGGGGCCGGGCGCGTTCTGGGCGAAACATGGCCTGATCACCTATGCCTACGACCAGCGCGGTTTCGGCGAGGCGCCGGACCATGGGCTGTGGGCCGGGACCGAAACGCTGATCGAGGATTTGCGGCTGGCCACGCGGCTGATCGGCGAGCGGCATCCCGGCATTCCGGTTTATCTGGTCGGCGAGAGCATGGGGGCCGCGATCGTTCTGGCGGCGCTTGGAACCGACGATCCGCCGGCCACGGACGGGGCCGTGCTGGCGGCGCCGGCGGTGCGCGGCTGGCGGGCCATTCCCTGGTATCAGAGCGGCGCGCTGACCCTGGCCGCCCATGTCATGCCATGGGGAACCGCCACGGGGCGGGGCATCAAGGTGCGGCCGTCGGACAATATTGAAATGCTGCGCGGGCTGGGCCGTGACCCGCTGGTCATCAAGGAAACCCGGTTCGACGCCATATATGGGCTGGTCACGGTGATGGACGAGGCGCTGGAGGCGGCGTCGCGCCTGCCGGCGCCCGCGCTCATACTGTATGGCAAGACGGAGGATCTGATCCCGCGGGGCGGCCGCGAGATGCTGCTGGACAGCCTGCCCGCCGACGGCGCCTGGCGGCTTGCGGAATATGCCAGGGGCTACCATATGCTGCTGCGCGACCTGAACGCGGAACTGGTGCTGACCGATATTGTCGCATGGTCCGCCGATCCGGCCGGGCCGTTGCCGTCCGGCCAGGAACGCCCCGGCCGCACGCTGGCGCCTTCGTTGGAAGAGGAATAAACGAAAAGGGGAGTGGAAACCGGAAAAGCTTTCGGTTAGTGTGCGCCCCGCTCACAAACGATGCGCCCGTAGCTCAGCTGGATAGAGTACCAGATTCCGAATCTGGGGGTCGCAGGTTCGAGTCCTGCCGGGCGCACCAATTTCCAGCCTTACCTGTAATTCGCCGTTATTCGGCGGGGACCATCCGGAATTCGCGGCTCTCGCGGTCCAGCCAGTAGAGCGCGCCCTCGGCGACCGAGAACCATGCGCCTTCCAGTTTCAGGCCACGCGCTTCCATGGCCTCGCGCACGAAGGGGAAAGTCTTCAGATTGTCCAGTGACAGAAGGATCGCCGCGCGCTCCAGTTCGCGGCGCTGTTCGATCTCCGTGGACTGGCTTTCCGTCATCATCACCTGGTCGCGGGCCGGGGCGGCGATCTCCACCCAGGGACCGACGAAATAGCTGGCCGGTTTCCCGTGGCCGGCCTCCATGCAGGCCTGGATGCCGCCGCAATCGCCATGCCCCATCACCACGATCTGGTCGACTTTCAGGTTTTCCACCGCGAACTCCAGCGCCGCCGACGTGCCGTGGTGGAAGGGGTCGTCGGTGAAGGGCGGCACCAGGTTGGCGACGTTGCGCACGACGAACAACTCGCCCGGACCGGCGGCGAAGATGGTGGCCGGATCGACCCGGCTGTCGCAGCAGGCGACGATCATGGTGTTGGGCTGCTGCCCCGCCGCCAGGCGGCTGTAGGCGGCCACCTGGGAGGCGTAGGCATCGCGGCGGAACTGCCGGTAACCGTCGATAAGATGTTCTTGTGGGGTCATTGATTGGGTCCGCGACATGGTTGTTGCTCGGGCGTATCCGCCAACAGGGTATCCGCCACCAGGATAGGGGCCGGGGCGTGGCCGTTCAAGCGTTGGCGGCGGGCGGGACTTGCGATTGGCCGGTTTTGGTCCGATATTTCCAACCATGCATTCCCGTTCGACAAAAAGGAACCCCGGACCATGCCGCGACCCGCGCTGTTCACCCGCCGCGCCGTGGCGCGCCTGGTGGGCGTCGCGCTTGTCATCGCCATGACCGGCTGGTTCGCCTGGGGGCGCGGCGACGGCGCGGTGGCCGAGCCGATGCCGGATTTCGCGACCCTGGTCCCGCCATCCAGCCCAAACAGCTATATTGTCCGGCCGGCGAATTTTTCCACGGCGAATTCCTCCACGGCGGCGGCGGATGCGGAAAGCCCGGTTTTCGCGGTGCCGGTCGAAACCCTGGAGGCCGTTGCCCTGGCGGTCATCCGCGCACAGCCCCGCGTGACGGAGGTCGCCGCCGATCTCGATGCCCGGCAGTATGCCTTCGTGCAGCGCACGGCGATCCTGCGCTTTCCCGACACGGTGACGATACGGTTTTTCGATCTTGGCGACGGACAATCTTCGCTCGCAATGTTCAGCCGTTCGAAATTTGGCCGTTCCGATCTCGGCGTGAACCGGGCGCGGGTGGAGTCCTGGCTGGCGGCGATCCAGCCGGGGCTGGCGCAATAAGCGGAGCGTGGTGTCCGCCCTTACGTCTCGTCGGTGACGTCCGAGGCGACGGTGTCGTCGCTGGCGGCGATAGCGTCCAGATCGGCCTGGATGCTTTCCAGCTTGCGGTCGGCGAAGGGGATGGTGACCATTTGCGCGATGCGTTTTTCCAGCTTGTTGCAGACCTTTGCAAAGGCCTCGCGCACCGCCGCCTCGTCGCCCTGCGCCGAGGACGGGTTGGGCAGGCCCCAATGCAGGCGCAAGGGCGCGCCCGGCAGTATCGGGCAGATCTCGTTAGCCACCGCGTCGCAAACGGTGATAACCAGATCCATTACCGGCGCATGCGCATTGTCGAATTCGTCCCAACTCTTGCTGCGCAGCCCATGGACCGGTATGTCGCGCGCTTCCAGCGCCTCCACGGCCATCGCATGCGGCGCATCAGCTGGATGGCTGCCCGCGCTGAAAGCGGTGAACATGCCATCGGACCAATGGCGCAGCAGCGCCTCGGCCATGATACTGCGGCCCGAATTGCCGGTACAAAGAAACAGAACGTTCTGCATTACGCGCTCTCCAAAATGCCTCAACCTTTATACCCGCAAATTACGAACAAGAGGTTTCCAGGCGGCGGAATATCAAAAGTCTTTCGTACTCGTTTTGTTCATGGTAGCATCGCTCCATGCTTGGGGGCTTGCAGGGAGATTTTGTGCCTGACGGGCTGGCGGGGGACCTCGCCCGTGGGGTGATGCGCGCCTTTTGCGATATGGGGCATTCCTGCATTGCGGAACTGTCACTAGGCAACGGGCGGCGGGTCGATGTGATGGCGCTGGGGCGTGGCGGGTTATTGACCATCGTCGAGGTCAAGACCTCGCTTGCCGATTACCGGTCCGACAATAAATGGCGGGAATATCTGCCCTATTGCGACGAATTCTTTTTCGCGGTGGCGGAGGGTTTCGACCGGGCTGTACTGCCCGATGGCGTCGGGATCGTGGTAGCCGACCGTTACGGCGCGGCCATCGTCGCGCGCCCGCCCGAATTCAAAATGGCCCCGGCCCGGCGCAAGGCCCTGATGCTACGTTTTGCCCGAACGGCAGGATCGCGGCTGATGCGGCTGGATGGACCCGAGTTTCTGTAGATCGTCATGCCTGCATAAAATCCCTCTTCTCGCCTTCCAGGGCCAGGGCGGTCAGTTTTCCGCCATAGCAGGCGCCGGTGTCGATGCCGATGCGGTTGGGGCGGATTTCCGGGAAATCGCTTGGGGTGTGGCCATGCACGACCATGAAGCCATGGTCTTCGTCGGAGTCCAGAAACCGGTTGCGGATCCACAGCATGTCGGCGGATGTCTGGTCTTCCAGTGCACGGCCGGGGCGGATGCCGGCATGGACGAACAGGTAGCCGCCTTCGACATGGTAGAGGTCGAGCGCTTCCATAAATTGCCGGTGCCGGTCGGGCAGTTTTTCATCCAGCCCATCCCGCAACTCGCCCGAATCCTGGCGCCACAGGCTGTGGCCGTGTATCTCCACCCCGTATTCTTCAAGAGTATTCAGCCCGCCATTGTGGAACCAGCCCGACGAGCTGTCGCCGGTCTCGAGGAAATGCAGCAGGAATTCCTCGTGGTTGCCCTTCAGGAAAACCGACTCGAAGCCAGGTAGCGGGTCGCCGGACAGGCGTTCAACGACGCCGGGACAATCGGGGCCGCGGTCGATGTAGTCGCCCAGATAGACGGCAACCTTGCGAGCTGCGTCGCGCCGGTCCGCGTCGGCGCGGATCATCGAATGCAGAAGGTCGAGCTTTTCGCTTTCGCCATGGATATCGCCGATCGCGTAGATGACGCTGCCGGGTGGCGCCGAGGGCGCGGCCCTGTTGCCGGGCCCGGTCAACTGCGCGGCGCGTATTTCGCCAGGATGCGCTGCAGGGTCCGGCGATGCATCTTCAGCCGCCGCGCGGTTTCCGATACGTTGCGGTCGCACTGCTCATAAACCCGCTGGATATGTTCCCAGCGCACCCGGTCGGCCGACATCGGGTCATCGGGCGGCGGCGGCAGGGCGCGTTCCCTCTCGGTCAGGGCCGCGGTAATTGCGTCGGCGTCCGCCGGTTTGGCCAGATAATCCACCGCGCCGGCCTTCACGGCGGCCACGGCCGTCGCGATATTCCCGTATCCGGTAAGCATCACAATGCGCATGTCCTCGCGCGCCTCGCGCAGCGCCTCGACAACTTCCAGCCCGTTGCCGTCGGCCAGCCGTAAATCGACCACCGCATAGTCCGGCGGCGCCGCCCTTGCCGCGGCCAGTCCCTCGGCCACGCTGGCCGCCGTCGCGACGGTGAAACCGCGATCTTCCATGGCGCGCGCCAACCGATTACGCAGCGGTGCATCGTCATCGACGATCAGCAGATTCTTCTTTTCGCCAATTTCACCCATCTACCCGTCATTAGCCAATTGTCGGCTAGTCCCCCGAATCATTCCGTTCGATAGCTTCAAGCATAGCGCGCGGCCAGCGGATGACAACCTCCGCGCCTTCATCATTGCCGAAAGAGATCGAGGCGCCGGTACGTTCCAACAGTGTCTGGGCTATGAAAACCCCCAGTCCCATATGGCCTTCCTCGTTGCGGCGGCTGGAAACATAGGGCTCGCCCAGCGTCATCAACACGTCATGGGAAAATCCCGGCCCGTCGTCAAGGATGCTGATTTCCGCCTCATTCACCGACCAGGCGATGGTAACTTCCACCTTGGCGTTGGCGAACTGCATGGCATTTTGTATCAGCGTGCCAACGGCCAGCAGGATTTCCGGGCTCCGCACGATCGCCGGCTGAGGCGACTCGTCCTTGGGGTCCAGCTCGATATCCAGCTCGATATTTTCGCGATCGCTTTTATGCGGGTCCGCCGCCTCCTCGATCAGCGCCGACAGCGGGGTATGCTCGAACGGCATGCCGTCCATCTCGCTGGGGCGTCGTGACAATTCCGCCAGGATATCGCGGCAACGGTTGGACTGACTGATCAACAACTGGACATCCTCGGCGAATTCACTGTCGGGCGGCACCGTTCGCGACAGCTCCCCCGCGACCACGGCGATGGTGGCCAGTGGCGAGCCCAATTCATGCGCCGCCGCCGCCGCCAACCCGCCCACCGCCGCGAATCGCTGTTCACGCCCCAGTGCCTGGCGCGTCGCGGCGAACGCCTCCGACATGCTGCGCGCCTCCTCCGCGACCGACCAGACATAGGCCGAGACGAATACGGCCGCCACCGACAGGCCCGTCCACAGGCCCAATACATAGATTAACGGGTGGAAGAAACCCCCCGGCGGATCCCAGGGCAGCGGCAAGTGCCACAGCCCGAGTACGCTGGCGCAGGCGATCGCCATCGCCACCAGTGCAGCAGTCGCGTTGCGTGACAGGATCGTGGCCGAAACGGTCACCGGCGCCAATATCAGTACGGCAAAGGGGTTATGAAGCCCGCCCGTCAGGAACAACAAAACAGACAGTTGCAGCAAGTCGAGGCCCAGCACCAGGGCAGCCTCGCGGTCGCCCAGCCGCGCCCTCGGCGCCCTCCGCTTGGCCAACCATCCGTTTGAGATCGCCGAGGCCAGAATTGCGGCGAAACAGGCCACGACCGGCAGCTCGAAGCCCATGCCAAACCGCACGGTCAGGATCGCCACCGCCTGGCCACCGATCGCGATCCAGCGGATCAGGATCAGCGTGCCGACGCGCAACCGGCCCATCCGCGCAATCGTCAATCGCCGCCGGTCACTGAAACTGGTGCTCTGCGATTTTTCGCCGTCCATCACCGGATAAAACCCTGCCCGCGCGCGAAGAGCAAGGGGGATTGCGGGCTCATCTAAAAATACAGGCTCAGCCTGACGGTAATGTGGTCATCGCTGGCGGTGTTTCGCGTCGTTCTGTCCGAGAGCCCGCAATTTCCGGAACTCAGCCAGATGTTCCGCGGCACCGGCCCGGACATGATGTGCAATTTCCTGAAGGGCGCTCGTAAAGGGCGCTAACCCAGCCCCGCCAATTCCTCGCTGACCCGCCACAGCCGCGCCGCGTCGTCGTCGTTCAGCGCTTGCGGGGCGAGCGTGCGGATCTTGCGATCCTTGAAATATTTGCCGGTTACACCCTCGATCTCTGGCGTCGCGGCCAGCCAGACCGCCGTGTCGGCGCCCTTCTCGTTACTTCGGCAGAATGGGCGGTACAGGGCCTGCAGGTATGGCATCCAGCCCTTCCTGTTATTGCGGCCGAACCTGGACGCCACCACGCCGGGATGCAGTGCATTGGCCGTAACCTCAGCCGGATTCAGCCGCCGCGCCAGTTCGCGGGTGAAAAGGATATTGGCCAGTTTCGCCTGCCCATAGGCCTTCCAGCCGCTATATTGCCGCTCGCCCATCAGATCGTCGAAGGCCATGCGCCCGTCGCCATAGCCTATTTTGTGCGCCTCCGACGAGACATTGACGATTCGCGCCGGCGCGCTCTCGCGCATCCGGTCGAGCAGCATGTTGGTCAGCAGGAAATGGCCCAGATGATTGACGGCGAAGGTGGTCTCTATGTCGTCTTCGGTCAGGCCGCGGTCCATATGGATGGCGCCGGCATTGTTCACCAGCACATGAAGCGGCCGGCCCGACTCGAGGAATGTCCCCGCCACCTCGCGAACATGTCGCAAGGAGCCCAGGTCAGCCAGCAGAAGGTCGATATCCTCGTTGCCGCTGCGCAGCGAGATTTCCGCCATTGCATTCTCGCCAAGATCGCGGTCGCGGCACAGCAGAACGAGGCTCGCCCCCTTCTTTGCCAGACTAATGGCGGCGGCCTTGCCGATGCCGTTGCTGGCCCCCGTCACCAGGCAAACCCGTCCCCGCATTGTTTGTGGCATTGGTATTATTTATTCCTTATCGCTGACGCCCGCTTCGGCGAAGGTTGCCATTCCCATATGGCAATTCACCGCCGCCCTTAAAAGGCCCAGCGCCAGGGCCGCACCCGACGCCTCGCCCAGGCGCATGCCCAGATTCAGCAGCGGTTCCTTGCCGATCGCCTGGCACAGGCGGATATGGCCGGGCTCGGCGGAACAATGCGCGACCACGCAATGGTCGATCAATTGCGGGTCGATGCGATGCAGAATCGCCGCCGCCGCCGTGGTGGCGTAGCCATCCAGCAGTACCGGCACCCGGCCCATGCGCGCCGCGATGACCGCGCCGGTGATGGCGGCGAGCTCACGCCCGCCCAGCCGGCGCATGATTTCCAGCGGGTCGTCCTTCGCCTCGGTGTGCAGCGCCACTGACTCGGCGACGATCCGCGTCTTGTTGTCCAGCGCATCGCCCCGCACGCCGGTGCCCGGGCCGGTCCAGTCCGACGCCTCGCCGCCGAACATGGCCAGGCACAGGGCGGAGGCGCTGGTGGTGTTGGCGATTCCCATCTCGCCCAGGCAGATCACGTCGATCCCGTCCTGCACCGCCAGCATGCCGTAAGCCATGGCGTTGGCGCATTCGGCATCGCCCATGGCGGGGCCCTGACTGAAATCGGCGGTCGGTTCCTCCAGCCCCATCTCATAGACCTGCAATTCCGCGTCGAAGGTCTTGCAGAGCTGGTTGATCGCCGCCCCGCCGGCCCGGAAATTACCAACCATCTGCGCCGTGACCTCGGGGGGAAAGGCGGAAACGCCCTGCGCCGCGACCCCGTGATTGCCGGCGAAGACGGCGACTCGAGGGCGTTCCAGTCTGGGCGGATGGTTCCCCTGCCAGCGGCACATCCATTCGCTCAATTCCTCCAGCCGGGCCAGCGCGCCGGGCGGCTTGGTCAATTGTCCCTCGCGCTCGGTGGCCTTGGCGGCGACCTCGTCGTCGGGACCCGGCAGAGTCCCCAGAATTTCGCGAACTTCCTTCAAAGAGCCGATAGTGTCGCCCATGCAATCCTCCTGTTTGTCCTTATGCCCATAATGATATAATTCATCGTAGCGGCTGGCGGCAGCCGAAATCGCGAATGAGGGACATATTGGACCAGATCAGCGACAAGCAGGAGAATGACCATCCGGGCATCGGGCGCTGGCTGAGCGCGCCGGCGGTGGCGACGATGTTCCTGACCCGCCTGCCGGTGCGCGGGCCCCAGGTCGCGCTTGCCGGCGCCGTGGTTGCCTTCCCGCTGGTCGGTGTCCTTGTCGGGGCGCTGGGCGGCGGCGCGTTCTGGCTGGCGGCGCTGGCCGGGTTGCCGGTGCTGGCCTGCGCCCTTATCGCGCTGGCGGTGACGGCAATCGCGACCGGCGCCTTGCATGAGGACGGGTTGGCCGATACCGCCGACGGGCTGGCCGGCCACACCCCGGAAGATTCCATCCGCATCATGCGCGACAGCAGCATCGGCGGCTACGGCGTGCTGGCGATGATCTTCAGCGTGGGATTACGCGTGGCGGCCCTGGCGGCGATCGCCGACCCGCTGGCGGTGGTTCTGGCGATGGCCGCTGTCGGCGCGGTGTCGCGCGCGGCCATGCCGGGCGTGATGCTGGCCCTGCCCAAGGCGAGCAAGACCGGGCTGGCCGCCGCCGCCGGCAAGCCCGCCGCCGTGGACGTGGCATTCGGCATCGCCCTTGCCGCCCTGTTGGCGCTGGCATTGCCGGGGCCCGCGGGAGCGCTCGCCATTTTCGCCGCCACCGCGATCGCGACGCTTGCCGTCGCCATCCTTGCGCGGCGCAGGCTGGGCGGTTACACCGGCGATATTCTTGGCGCGGTGCAGCAGATGGCGGAAATCACCGCATTGCTGACGCTCACCGCATTACTATGAGGAAATCAATTAAATGACAGCAACCGTAACCCGCTGGTGGTGGATCCGCCACGCCCCCGTGCCAAACCCCGAGGGCCGCTGCTATGGCCAGGGCGACATGGATTGCGACGTTTCCGATGTCGAATCCTTTCAAGGGCTCAGCACCATGCTGCCCAAAGGCGCGCTGCTGGTGACCAGCGACCTGCTGCGCACGAAGAAGACCGCCGCCGCCATCGCCCAGGCCGGGCTGGACCTGCCCGCCCCGATCGAAGAGGTCAGCCTGCGCGAACAGTCCTTCGGCGCCTGGCAGGGCATGACTCACCCGGAAATCTGGGATACGCGTGGCGGCCGGCATCCCTACTGGCTGGCCCCGGCCTACGAACGCCCGCCCGAGGGCGAGAGCTTCGCCGACGTCCTGGCGCGCCTCGCACCGACGGTAAACCGCCTGACCCGCGAACATGCCGGGCGCGATATCGTCTCGGTCGGCCATGGCGGCACGGTGCGCGCGGCGTTGTCCATCGCGCTCAACCTGCATCCGGAATCGGCGCTGGCTTTCACCATCGAGAACCTCTCCCTCACCCGCCTCGACCATATCGTCGGGACCGACGGCACGACGCATTGGCGCGTCGTGGCGGTCAACCAGCGGCCGAAGCTGGACGACGTCTCCCTGCTGCGCGATAGCTGGGTCAAGGCCGAAGCAAAGGCCTGACGGGGAAATTCGACATGATCCATAACCGCTCCTTCGTCATTGCGAGCGAAGCGAAGCAATCCAGAGAGACATGGCGCGAACCGGCCGATTCTGGATTGCCGCGGCGCTACGCGCCTCGCAATGACGGTGTGGGCGCATGAGCGGCAAAATCCTGCCCCGCGTGACACTGATCCTGGGCGGCGCCCGTTCCGGCAAGAGCCGGCATGCCGAGCAGTTGATCGAATCGGCCCTGGCCGGCGAGCTTTACGAAAGCGCCACCTATCTGGCGACGGCCGAGGCGCTGGACGGTGAGATGAAGGCGCGAATCGCCGAGCATCGCGCGCGGCGCGGGCCAGTCTGGCACACCGTGGAGGAACCGCTCGATCTGGTCGGCGCGCTGACCGCCAACGCCGATCCCGCGCGGCCCATCCTGGTCGATTGCCTGACGCTGTGGCTTGGCAATCTGATGGGCGTCGGGCGCGACGTTGACGCCGAAACGACGGCGCTTGCCGCGCGCCTGCAAGATTTCGGCGGCCCGGTCGTGCTGGTATCCAACGAGGTCGGGCTGGGCATCGTGCCCGACAATGAACTGGCGCGTTCCTTCCGCGATCATGCCGGGCGCTTGAATCAGGCGGTGGCGGACATAGCTGATCGGGTATTATTCGTCGCGGCCGGGCTGCCGCTTACATTGAAGGACTGAACCCATGGCCGCACGCATACCCGCGACCGTCATCACCGGATTTCTGGGCGCCGGCAAGACCAGCCTGATCCGCCATATGATCGAGAACAACCAGGGAAAGCG
>JADFVY010000174.1 GCA_015222795.1 Pseudomonadota bacterium
GGTGATCCGCCCGTCCTATGTGCTGGGCGGCCGGGCCATGGAGATCGTGCACGACCTGGAAGGGCTGCGCCGTTACATGACCAATGCGGTCAAGGTTTCCGGCAAGAACCCGGTGCTGATCGACAGCTATCTGCGCGACGCCATCGAGGTGGACGTGGATGCGCTGTGCGACGGAACCCAGGTTTATGTCGCCGGCATCATGGAACATATCGAGGAAGCCGGCATTCATTCCGGCGACAGCGCGTGCTCGTTGCCGCCCTATTCGCTGCGTGACGACGTGATCGCCGAAATCCGCCGCCAGACCGAGGCGATGGCCCACGCGCTGGGCGTCGTCGGGCTGATGAATGTGCAATATGCGGTCAAGGATGGCGATATTTATGTGCTGGAGGTCAACCCGCGCGCCAGCCGAACGGTGCCCTTCGTCGCCAAGGCCACGGGCATTCCCATCGCCAAGATCGCGGCGCGCATCATGGCCGGCGAAAAGCTGGCCAATTTCGGCATCGACCAGCCCGGCCCGCCGAAGCTGGACCATGTCGCGGTAAAGGAAGCGGTGTTCCCCTTCGCGCGCTTCCCCGGCGTGGATGTGGTGCTGGGCCCGGAAATGAAATCGACCGGCGAGGTCATGGGGCTGGACCGGGATTTCGGCCGCGCCTTTGCCAAGTCGCAACTGGGCGCCGGCGTCGATTTGCCGGATTCGGGAACGGTTTTCGTCTCGGTACGCGACCACGACAAACAGGCGATCCTGGGGCCGGCCCGGGATTTGCTGGGTATGGGGTTCCGCCTGATCGCCACGCGGGGCACGGCCGATTTCCTGTCGGAACAGGGGCTGACGGTGGATCGCGTCAATAAGGTGCTGGAGGGCTCGCCCCATATTGTCGATGCAATAATCGATGGTGAGGTGCAGATGGTGGTCAATACGACCGAGGGCGCCAAGTCCATCGAGGACAGCTTCAGCCTGCGCCGAACCGCGCTGACATCGGGCATTCCCTACTACACGACCATCGCCGGCGCGCGCGCCACGGTCCGTGCAATTCAGGCTATGAAGAACGGGTCACTTGAAGTAGCGTCGTTACAGTCGTATTTTAAGGGCGCGGAATAGAGATCTTCCCGGCAAGAAGAACTTCGATCAGCCACCGGCCACGAAAGGGGTCGATGGCGGAGAGAGTTATTTTGCGGTTTGCCGGGCGCCGATAAGAAGGAATGCACGACCATGGAAAGAGCACCGATGACCGAGGGTGGATATCTCCGCCTGCAGGAAGAATTAAAGAATTTGAAGACTGTGGAGCGCCCGGCGATCATCCAGGCGATCGCGGTTGCCCGCGAACATGGCGACCTGTCCGAGAACGCCGAATATCACGCCGCGCGCGAACGCCAGAGCTTTACCGAGGGCCGGATCGGGGAACTGGAAGACGTGATCAGCCGGGCCCAGATAATCGACATCAGCAAGCTGGACGGCGACACGGCGAAATTCGGCGCCATCGTAACCGTGGTCGATGAGGAAACGGACGAGGAATCTACTTATCAAATCGTTGGCGAACAGGAGGCGGACATCGCGTCCGGCCTGATTTCGGTGGCGGCGCCGATGGCGCGTGCGGTCATTGGCAAGACAGTGGGGGATTCGGTGGAGGTCTCCACGCCGCGCGGCGTGAAGGATTACGAAATCATCAAAATCAAATTCATGTAGGCTCTATGTCGATCGGTACGCCGAACTTGTATTTGGAAGAGCGAATCGCCAGCATGGACTTCACATGGCTGACATTGGGCGCGGAGGTTAATTCCACCGTCAGAAACCGGTTGTAGCTATCCCAGTCCCCGGCGACGATTTTGAGCAGGAAATCCGTTTCGCCGGCCAGCATGTGGCATTCGCGCACCAGCGGCCAGTCGGCGACCAACTGCTCGAACGCGACGAGGTCCGTCTCGGCCTGGCTGGTCAGCCCGACATGGGCGAACACCGTCACCCCGAACCCCAGCGCATCGGGCGCTATGTCGGCATGATAACCCCTGATGTAACCGGCTTCCTCCAGGGCCCGGAGGCGACGCAGGCAGGGCGGGGCCGAAATACCGGCGCGGCGCGCCAGTTCGACATTGGGCATTCTGCCCTTGTCCTGAAGGTCGCGAAGGATTTTCCGGTCGATTTTGTCGAGCTTGACTCGGCGCATGAATAGCTGCTCCAGATGAAGAAAATACGCAACAATATTACAATTACGCGGCTGGCTTGCAAGAGCGATTAATCAATGAATTTGTCTTTATACCAAGGCTCGCTGATAAAGCCCCATAGAATGGGTTTTTCCTTGGTATAACTCATGCAAGGGACGGAAAATTGATCGATGACGTAACCTGGGTGCTAACCGACGGCAAGGCCGGCACGCGTAATGGCGCGCTGGGGCTGGCCGCCGCCGTGGGTCTGCCGGTCATCGACAAACATACGCATTCGCGGCTGCCATGGCGCTGGCTGCCGCCGCAGTTATGGCTGCCGGGGGTGTTGGGTGTCGGCGCCGGCGGCGACCCGCTGGCCCCGCCCTGGCCGCGCCTGCTGGTCAGCGCGGGCGAACGGTCGGTGGGTCCGGCGTTAGCGATCAAGAAGCTTAGCGGCGGCAAAACCTGTTGCGTGCACATACAGCATCCACGGGTCGACCCGGCGAAATTCGACCTCGTAACCGCCTCGGCGCATGACCGGCTAACCGGCCCCAACGTCAGGACCACGCTGGGCGCGCTGCATCATGTAACTGGTAAAAAGCTGGAAACGGAAACCCGGAAATTCGAGGCGCAATTCGCACACCTGCCCCGTCCCCTGGTGGCTGTGCTGATCGGCGGGGCCAATCGGGTTTATCGTTTCGACCGCGCGACGGCCGAGCGGCTGGCTGACGGGTTGGCGAAAATCTGCGAGGAAGCTGGCTGCGGACTATTGATTACCGCCTCGCGGCGCACGGGAGCCGCGAATGAAGCGCTGCTGCGTGAGCGTCTCAAGGGAATGCATGCGGAAATCTGGGACGGTACGGGCGAAAACCCTTATTTCGCCTTTCTGGGCCTTGCCGATGCGATAATCGTGACCAGCGATTCGGCGAACATGGTGTCCGAGGCTTGCTATACCGGCAAGCCCGTCCATGTGTTCCACCTGCCGGGCGGGGACGGCACGAAATTCGACCGGTTCCACCAGAGCCTGCGGGAGGCCGGCATCACCCGGCCATTCAAGGGCCGCCTGGAGGACTGGCAATATGAAGCGCTGGACGAACGGGCCGCGCTCGCGGCGGAAATCCAGGCGCTGCTAAACAAGTGATTGCACATGGATTTCTCACATCACTGTCGCTAGACTCCCAACATGATTGAGGGGACCCAACGTAGGCTGGCGGCAATCGTGGCCGCCGATGTCGTCGGTTATTCGCGCCTTATGGGAGCGAACGAAACCGGCACGCTTGCCGCCCTTCGCGCTCTTCGGACCGAACTTGTCGACCCTCTGGTCGATAAGCATGGCGGTCGCATCTTCAAGACCATGGGCGATGGGTTGTTGCTGGAATTCCCGTCGGTCGCCGCCGCCGTCGAATTCGCAATCGCCACACAGGAAGGCCTCGTCGCGCGCAACGAGGCGATCCCGGACAACGAGGCCATCCGCTTCCGCATCGGCGTGCATGTCGGCGACGTTATCATCGAGGGCGATGACATATTCGGCAACGGCGTGATCATTGCAGCGCGTATTGAGCCCCTGGCGGAACCAGATGGCGTCAGCCTGTCGGACGATGCGTACCGGCAGGTCCGCGACCGTCTTGACGTGACGTGGGAAGACGGCGGCGAACACGAAGTCAAGAACGTCGCCCGGCCGATCCAGGTCTGGCGCTGGCCGGGCGGTGGGCAACAATCTCCCGTGCAAGCGCCCGCCAAGGCCGCGCCTCTGGAATTACCCGACAAACCCTCCATCGCCGTGCTGCCTTTCGACAATATGTCCGGCGATCCGGAGCAGGAGTATTTTGCCGACGGCATGACCGAGGATCTGATCACCGACCTGTCAAAAATATCCGGTTTATTCGTGGTCGCCCGCAATTCCTCATTCGTCTTCAAGGGACAGTCGGTCGATATTCGTGAAGCGGCCCTGCGCCTTGGCGTGCGCTACGTTCTGGAAGGCAGCGTGCGCAAGGCCGGATCACGCGTCCGCATCAACGTGCAGCTGATCGATGGCCTGAGTGGCGGCCACCTGTGGGCCGAACGCTATGACGGCGCCGTCGAAAATGTCTTTGAATTGCAGGACGACGTCGCGGCCGAAGTGATCTCGGCCCTTTCGGTCCGTTTGAAAGGTGACGAAAGCGAACGACTGCAACATGTCCATACCCATAATCTGGGCGCCTACGAACTCTATGTTCGGGCCAAGGCCACACCCTATCCGCCGCTGCCCGAGCGCATCGACGCAGCCCGGGAAATGTTCGAGCAGGTCATCGAGCTGGATCCCGATTTCGCCGGAGGCTATGCCGGGCTGTCCTGGATGCTTGGTTTCAGCGCGATATGGGGCCACGCCGACTCCGCCGAGACCGTTACACGCGCGATGGCGCTGGCCCGCAAGGCGGTTGAACTCGACGACAGCTTCGGCTGGTCCCATGTGGCGCTGGGCCAGACGTTGATGCTGCAAGGCCAGCACGAAGACGCGATTGCGGCGGTTGACGAAGCCGTGGCCCGCCAGCCAAACGACGCCGATGCCCATGCCTACAGGGGGCTCCTGCTGGCCATGTCCGGACGCCCGGAGCTCGGAGTCGAACCGCTTGACCTGGCAATCCGCCTGAACCCGCAGTTCGTCAACGGGCCTTATCTCAATATGCGAGGCATCATCAAGGCCCTCGCCCAGGATTACGACGGCGCCGTGCAGTCGCTCGAGGAAAATGCCGCGCGGCACGGCCCGGTCGGGCCGCCGGCGCTGGTCTGGCTCGCAACGGCCCATTGGGCGCTCGGCAGGCAGGACGAGGCCGGCCGCGAATTGGCGCGGCTTGCAGCCCGTTTCCCTGCATTCCGGCTGGAAAACTGGAATTTTTTCAACCTGATTCAATCTCCCGAAGACCGCCGGCGGATCCACGATCTAATGGTCGATGCGGGTGTGCCGGAATGACGGCCTCCGGCGTGCGAGCGGTATTGCATGGCGCTGACCGCGAGGAACTGGTGCAAAATGCAATTCCGCGCTATTTATTCCGTGACCGTAATACGGATAAGGAACGCCGGAAATGTTGATCGATATCGAGCCGCTGCGTGAAGCGCCGCTGAACCAGAGTCCCTTCGACCATATCATCGTCCCCGGCTTCATCCGCCAGGACGCGCTGGAATCGGTTCACAAGGATTATCCGAGTGTCGGCAAGCCGGGCAGCTACCCTGTTGCTTCCGTCGAATGCGGACCGTCCTTCGAGCAGGTCTTGCAGGAAATCCAGTCGCCGGAAATGACTGGGGCGATCGAGGAAAAATTCGAAATCGACCTCACGGATCGCCCCACGATGGTTACGGTGCGCGATCGTTGCCGCGAACGCGACGGCCAGATCCATATCGATTCCAAAGGCAAGCTGATTACCGTTCTTATTTATATGAACCCGCCCTGGGAAGAGAGCGGCGGGAGACTTCGCCTGTTGCGCGGGCCGGGCAATATTGAAGATTACACCGCCGAGGTGCCGCCGAACGAAGGCACCATGCTGGCCTTCCGCTGCACCCCCGACGCCTGGCACGGCCACAAACCCTTCGAGGGCCGGCGACGCGCCATTCAGCTCAACTGGGTTGTCGGCGAAAGCTACCTGAAACGCGAACAACGCCGCCACCGCCTGTCCGCTTTTTTGAAGAAATTCAAGGCGGCTTGACCGGATAATCCGGCCAAATATCCCGAAAAGGTCGCTGTCAGGGTTATTCGCGACGAAAATGTCTTTCCCCGGCCGCCAAGGGCAGGCAAGGTATGGCCCCATGGATTGGGACAAGCTGAGAGTTTTCCACACGGTCGCCGAGGCGGGGAGTTTCACCCACGCCGGCGACACCTTGAACCTGAGTCAATCGGCGGTCAGCCGGCAGGTCAGCGCGCTTGAAGACAGCCTGCATATCTCCCTGTTCCATCGCCACGCGCGCGGGCTGATTCTGACCGAACAGGGCGAGGTTCTGTACCGCACGGTCAAGGATGTCTTCCACAAACTGTCGATGGCCGAGGCCCTGATCTCGGAAAGCCGGGACCGGCCGTCGGGACCGCTGAAAATCACCACTACCGTGGCCTTCGGCACCACCTGGCTGACTCCGCGGCTCAAGGAATTCATCGAATTGTTTCCCGATGTCGAGGTCAGCCTGATTCTGGCGGACGGCTCGCTGGATTTGAGCATGCGCGAGGCCGACGTCGCAATTCGCATGGCCAAACCCAAACAACCGGACCTCGTCCAGCGCCATTTGCTGACATTGCAAAGTCACGTCTACGCCGCACCCGAATATCTTGGCAGCCATGGCACGCCGGACACGCCGGAAGACCTGGACCACCACGCCATTCTTCTCTATGGTCAGGATGTGCCGCCGCCCGTGGCGTCGATCAACTGGCTGATCGACGCGGGGGCGGATCCCGAACACCGGCGCAAACCGGCTCTACGGCTGAACAATCTGTATGGAATATACCGGGCGGTGCGCAGCGGCCTTGGTATCGCCGCACTTCCCGATTATATGGTTCCCGAGATGTCGACACTGGTTCGCATTTTGCCGGAATTGGCGGGCCCGTCGATCGACGCCTACTTCGTCTACCCGGAAGAATTGCGGCAATCAAAGCGTCTCAGCGTTTTCAGAGATTTTTTGCTACGAAAGGTCGCGGAAGGGAATTTTTGATCCATTCCAAACGTTAATAACGTAGCTGCATAGATCGATTACTTAGCTATGCGTTTTTTGCATACCAGTATTGTTCATTTTGGTATGGAAATTGCAGAACTATCACACTATCTCAAGGACAGCTTGAGCGCTGCTTCATGTAGCGATCAAGCCTAGGTGGCGGGCTAGACCTGCTGCCGAAGGGTCTTCGGATCCTACGTCTCCCAGACGTGAAGCCTCCCTGTTCAACTTGCCGGGCCATATGGCCCGGCATTTTTTTTGCAAAAACAGCAGAAAACGGCCAAAAAATAAGGGCCGCCCAACCGGGCGACCCTGCGATACCAGGCATTTAGTGTAATTACATATAAAGTTTCTCGCCCTCGAGTCCCCTGTACAGATCGGCGACGAACTCGCCATAGCCATTAAAGAGGCGCGTGGGAACACGCTCGTCGCTGCCCAACACACGCTCGGTTGCCTGACTCCAGCGCGGGTGCGGGACCTCGGGATTGACGTTGGCCCAAAAACCGTATTCCGACCCCTGGACGGATTCCCAGAAATTTACCGGGCGTTTGTCGGTAAATGTGAAGCGGACGATCGATTTTATCGACTTGAAACCAAACTTCCACGGCACGGCGAGCCTGAGCGGCGCCCCCATCTGTTTTGGCACGGGCTTGCCGTAAGCGCCGGTCACCAGGAAGGCAAGCTCGTTGGTCGCTTCCTCGATGGTCAGGCCGTCGACATAGGGCCAGGGATACCAGCTCTGGGCAAGGCCGGGCATGGTTTCCTCGTCGGTCGCGGTCTCCATCACCACATAGCGGGCCGTGGACAGGGGCCGCGCCATATCGACCAGCGCTTTCATGGGAAAGCCGCTCCACGGCACGTCCATCGACCAGGCCTCGACACAGCGGTGGCGATAGAGCCGTTCTTCCAGGGGCATGCGGCGCAGCAGGTCGTCGATGTCCAGAAGCTGTTCCTGCTCAACCATTCCGTCGATGCGAACCTGCCAGGGGCGTATTTTCATGGCCTGGGCACGGCTGGCGATCTGCTTGTGGCTGCCGAATTCATAGAAATTATTGTATTTCGTCGCCTCGGCCTCGTCGGTGAGCGGGCGGTCCAGCCGGTAACGAAGGTTCTGCTTGACCGGATACAGGTCCGTGGACGGGTCGGGTTCGGCCTTCGCTTCGTCCTCGCAGGCGGTCAAAAACAACGCCGCGCTGCTCAACAGGATCGGTCCCGCCGCCAGCGTTTTCACCAACTGGCGCCGACGCAGGAACAGGGATTCGTCGGTGGCTTCGCGTTCCGGGCGTTCCCACCCGCGGGGTATCTTGATCAACATTCGCGCTCGCTCCTTGTTACTCTCATCCCCCTTCATAGGGCCGAGATGTCACGAAATTCTCACGAATGACAAATATATTACCGCTGGGACGATGGGCAACCGGGCGCGCGGCGGCCCGCGACATAATCGTCTATCAGTTCCAACAGCCTGTCCCGGCCAAAACTGGTGAAATGCCCGGCATGAACGGTGCGCGCCGGAATATCGCGCAGCCTTTCCATGCTGGCGATGTAATGTTCCACATTGGAATGGTAGGCGTTATCGAGAAGCTCCCCGTCATAAACGACGTCTCCGGAGAACAGGATAGCGGTCGCCTCTTCCCACAAGGCGATTGAGCCGGGCGAATGGCCGGGCAGGTGAATTATCTCGAAATGCCGATCGCCCAGATCGATAACGTCGCCCTCATGCAGCAACCGCGTGGCCGGCGCGGGCCGCACCTCGTAGTCCGCCGCCTTGTAATCCGCGGACGGCGGAATGACGAACATGTCGTCGCTGACCCATGTTTCGGCAACCGTGTTACGCCACGACGGATAGGCCAGGATTTCCGCCTCGGCCGCGTGCACGGCCCGTTCGGCGAATTCGTGGTGGCCGCCGATATGGTCGAAATGGGCATGGCTGGCCACCGCCACCAAGGGCCGCTCGCAGACCAGCCGCACATTGTCGCGCAAACTGACCACGCCCATGCCGCTGTCAATCAGCATATCCCGGTCACGGCCCCGGACATGCCAGATATTGCAGCGATAGAAAGGCTTGATGTGGGATTCCCGTATCAGGGAAATCCCATCACCAAGCTTTTTCGTCTCGTACCATTTATTACCGGTCACGGCCTGTGTGATCACGCTGCCTTCTGGCGGCTGGCGACCACATTGTCGGCGATCCGCCCGGTCAGTTCGGATAGATGATCGAACTTCCACTCATAGGTTCCGACGCCGAAGGTCAGCGATCGCAACTCGATGATAATATCGTGCAGTTCGGCCTGCGGCATGTGGGCCGCCACATCATCCCAGCCGGACCAGCCTTCCTTGGCGTCGAAGCCGAGAATTTGGCCCCGCCTTTTGCTGATCAGGCCTTGCACCTTGGCCGTATAGGCGTTCGGCACATAGACATGGACCTCGCAAACCGGTTCCAGCAACACCGGATCGCAAGCCGGCATGGCCTCCTTCATGCCGGCGATTCCCGCCAGCCTGAACGCCATGTCGGAACTATCGACCGCGTGATACTGGCCGTCATACAGATTTACCGAAAAATCGACCAGCGGGAAGCCCAACGGTCCCGTTTTCATATAGTCGCGAATCCCCGCTTCGACGGCCGGAATATACTGGCGGGGCACCGCGCCGCCGGTAATCGATTCAGTGAATTCAAACCCCCGGCCGCGCGGCAGGGGCTTGATTTCGATATGCACATCCCCGAACTGGCCATGGCCGCCGCTCTGCTTCTTGTGGCGGGCATGCTGTTTGGCCCCGCGACGGATGGTCTCCTTGTAGGGAGTCAGGGGCTGGCGGGTATCCACCGCTACATTATATCGATTGGCCAGCCGCTCCGCCGCCACCTGGAGATGGATTTCGCCCTGTCCCCACAGCACCATTTCGTTGGTGTCCGGGTTATGCTCGACACTGATCGAGGAATCCTCGTCGGTCAGTTTGACGATCGCCGCCGATAGTTTGACTTCGTCTTCGCGCTTCCTCGGCGTTATGGCGAACGAATAGATGGGCTGTGCCGGCGCGGGCCAGGACGACCCGCCCACCGCGCCGGAGGCGCCCAGCAGATTGCCCGAGGCGCCCAGCAGATCGCCGGTCGAGACCTCGTCCATACGGCCCATGGCAACGATATCGCCGACACCGGCGGTGGAGATTTTGTTCTGTGTGTGTCCCATCATGTGGAACAGGCCGCTGACCTTGTGCGGGCCCATGCTCATGCCATCCTTGACCGAACCGTTCCAGATCCGGGCCAGCGACGTCTTGCCGGTATGCGGCATGTGATAGGTCTTGAACACCTGGACCAACGGGTCGCCGGATAAATCGCCCAGACGTTTGCGGGATTCCCGTGGCTCCGGGGTTTCATGGCGCAGGGCCTTCATCAGGCGCTGCACGCCATTCATATGTTCCGCGGCGCCCAGGAATACCGGCACGATCAGATCGTCGGCGAGATCCTTGGTCATATGCGAATAGATATCCTGCTTCTCGGGAACCGTGTCTTCCAGCAACTGTTCCAGCAGGTCGTCGTCGAAATCGGCCAATGATTCCAGCAGATCCTGCCGCGCCTCGGCCTCCCGGTCTTCCAGGTCGCCGGGGATGGCAATCAGGTCCGACTCTTCGCCCTCCTTGTATTTGTAGGCCCGCTCGGAAACCAGGTCGACATAGCCGGTAATGGACTCGCCGTCGCGGATCGGCACTTCGCGAAGCACCAGCTTACGCGTGGATACGCCCTGCAGGGCGTCCATCAGATCGCGAATGCGAACTTCCGTATGATCCAGCTTGTTAATGAAAATCATGTGCGGGATTTCATGTTCGTCGAGGAAGTGGAACAGCGGCGCCAAAGTTAGCGCCCTGTCGATTTCCGGATCGCAGACGACGACGGCGACGTCGGCCACCATCAGCGCCGACTGCGCGTCGTTCCAGAACTCCACCGAGCCCGGGCAATCAAGGAAGTGCCATGTTTCGCCAAGAAACTTGCCGGTCGCGGCTGAAACTTCAACGCTCATGTTGCGGCCCCTTGCCTCGGGCGTGGCATCGCCAACCGTGTTTCCATCTTTCTGGTTGCCCCTGCGAACGACCGCACCGCAAGTGTACAGAAGCGATTCCATCAGGGTTGTCTTGCCGCTGAGGTATGGTCCAACCAATGCTGCGACTCGCGGGGCAGAGGGATTAGTGCCAGGCATGCGATTCTCCTTTCCGGATGAGTGAGTGGTTTCATCCGGCGCCCCCGCGCGGGAACGCGACGACGCCGTTCCCTGTAATGTCTTATGGTTCCAGCGCACGCGCCATGATGCAAGACAATTCAGCAGCGAACCGGCCGAAGCGTCAAAAACACGCAGCCCGATGGAGTACGGGCCGATTGCATGACGTGCCTAATTGTGGATAATCGCGCCTGATCGTCGACGGTCGGGAAATACTGGGAGAATTTATTAATGATTCAGGCGTTGAACGCGAACAAGCGCATGCTGCTGGCGATACTGATTACGCTGGTTGTCGGTCTCAATTTCTGGATCGGTTCGCGCTATCCGAGTCTGAACGAAAAGGCCTATATGGGCGGCGAGATGCAACTCGACGCGCTGGGGTTCGACGTTGTGATCGAGGTGTCGAAGGACGATCCGCTTTACTTTCGGATCGCCGCGACCACGGTCAACTGGGTCAGGACCAACAAGACCGGCATGATTTTCGGCATCATGATGGCCGCTTGCCTGATGACCCTGATGTCGCTGTTCAAAAGGCGCAGCTTCACCAGCAGTTTCGCAAATACCGCCATGGGGGCGATTGTCGGCACGCCGCTGGGGGTATGCGTGAACTGCGCCGCGCCGATTGCGCGGGGCATGCATTCGGCCGGTGCGCGGCTGGAAACCACGCTGGCGATGATGCTCAGCTCGCCGACCCTGAATGTCATCGTGTTGACGATGCTGTTCTCGCTGTTCCCCTGGTATATGGCGCTGACCAAAATCGGCATGACGCTGCTGTTCATCCTGGTCGGCATTCCGGTGCTGTCCCGGTACCTCTTCAAGACAGAGGTCATGGCGACGAAAGATTCGCGCATTGCGGAGCAGACCGAAAACCCCTTCCAGTGGTCGATGTATGAAGAAGACGCGCCGGGCGAGGGCGAGAAATGGTTCGCCTCGATATGGTGGGTGGCGCTCACCTATCTCAAACATCTCTGGTATATCGTGAAGACGACGGTGCCGCTGATGCTGCTGGCGGGCCTGCTGGGATCGGTCGTCATTTCGGTCATGCCCTGGAACACTCTTTCGACCCTGATGCCCGTCGGCAACGCGGCGCTGATGTTCGGCGCCATGTTCCTCATCGCCGCAATCGGCATTTTCCTGCCTTGTCCGATTACCTTCGACGTGATCGCCGCCAGCGTTCTGTTGTCGGCCGGCATGCCGGCGCCCTATGTCATGGCGCTGCTGTTTACCCTGGGCATTTACAGCATCTACTCGTTTTCCATTGTATGGACCGCGATATCTCGCAATGTCGCGGTTGTTTTGACGGTCGGGCTGATCGTCATGGGGGTGCTCGCCGGCTATGTCGCCGGATTCGGCGAGAATTACGAAAAGCAAAAACTGGAAGGCCTGGCGCTGACCGTCCTGCAGGGCGCGCCGGAAGTGGCGAAAATCAAAGCACCGGAAGCGCCGCGGCCGGGCGCGGAACTGGTGGCCGCGTTGGCGGCCGACCGAATAACGCCCGAACGCTACGCCATCGACACGCCGGCCGGCATCACGATTAACCGCTTCCCCTGGAGTGAAAACGGCGGCAGCGGCGACGGCGTCGGTTTCAAACGTCATGACGGTTCCAAATACGGGATCAACGCGGTGACCGGCTTTACCCCGGTCAGGGTCATCATCCCGACCAATATGGGCCGCGGGATCGCGGCGGGCGACGTCCATAACGACGGCTGGGCCGACATCCTGCTGGCCGAGGACCGCACCGTCGGCGGCGTCACGTTGTACGCAAACCGCGGCGGCAAGGGTTTCGAGGTCCAGCAACTGGACATCCCGGAGTTGGTCGACAAGGTGGTGATCGTCACCGCCCTGGTCGACGTCAATAACGATGGCTGGCTGGATATCTTCGTATCCACCCATATCGACGGGAACTTTATTATCTTCAACCGGAAAGGCGAGTTCCTGAAGGAAAACCTGATCGCGATGTCAAACCCGGGCAACGCGACGACTTTTTCGGTGACATTCGGCGACATCGACTCCGACGGCGACGTCGATGCCGTTGTCGGAAACTGGTCCATGGGCGGGTTCCGGCCCATCAGTGCCACCTCAAAGAACCTGATTCTTTTGAACGAGAACAATAATTTCAAAGGTGTGCTGCTGAAGGAACTGGTCGGCGAAACTTTGTCGGTGTTAATCAGCGACTTCAATAGCGACAGTATCCCGGATCTTTTCGTCGGCAACGATTTCAGTTCGCCGGATTATTTTTATCTGGGCACGGGCAATGGATCCCTGAAACAGATCCGCCGCGACGACCAGATTATCCCGCATACCACCACGACAACCATGTCCGTGCATGTCGCGGACGTGGATAACGATCTGGTTCCCGAAATGTATCTCGGTGAAATTTCGCGTGGTGTCGGTATCAAGTTCGTCGAGCATATGCGCGACGCCGAAATCGTTTGCGATGAGGTTACCGACCCGGCGGAAAAGAAATCCTGTCTGACGGCGATCGGCGATTACGTCACGGTCGGGCGCAGCATGAAGCGGCGCGACGTCTCGCTTTGCCTGGATCTTGCGAACAAGGAAGCCCGCGCGGAATGCATCGGCATCAACGTTCTGTGGTCGATGGTTCAGGCGCAGCGGCAGACCGGCCAGTTCAATCTGGATCAATGCCGGCAGGTCCTACCCGCCCATATGCGTATGTTCCAGTATATGTGTTCGGAACTGGCCAAGCCGAAAGTCCGGGCCACCCCCGCGCTACGCGAGCTGGCCATCCCGCAGATCGACAAGCACAATGTGTTGCTGGTCAAGAACGAGTTCGGTGGCTTCGAGGATCAGGCCATCGAACGCGGATTGGAACTGGGCGGTTGGTCCTGGAACGCCAAGTTCGCCGATGTCGATAACGACGGCTGGAAGGATATTTATATTTCCAACGGTTTCTTCCAGTCCGACACCCGCGAGTCCAATATCTTCTATCTGAACAATAAGGACGGACATTTCACCAACAAGACGATCCCCTCGGGCCTGGAGGATTTCCGGGTCACGACCAGCCACGTCTATGTCGATATCGACAACGACGGCGATCTGGATATCGTTACCGTCCCGATATTCGGGAATATCCGCGTCTATGAGAACAACGGCAACGGCAACAACGCGATCTCTATCGAGCTGCGCGACGGCAAGACCAACAGCTACGCCATCGGCGCCAAGATCATCCTGCGCCAGGATGGCGGCGCGAAGCAGCAAATGTGGGAAGTCCAGACAGGCGGCGGGTTCCTGTCATTCGACCCCATTGATAACCATTTCGGCCTCGGCGCGGACAAGCAGGCCGACTCGGTGGAAATCATTTGGCCGAATGGCGAGAAGAACGTGATCAAGGGGCCGTTCCTGGCCGGCGCCCGTTACGTCATTACGCGCGGATCATAGTGGAGTGAATCTAACGGAGGAGACGCTGATTTCCGACAAGACAGAAACAGCGCCTCTTTCCGGTCTGCGAATCGTCGATCTTTCGCGGGTGCTCGCCGGGCCGTTCTGTACGGCCCTGCTGGCCGAAATGGGCGCCGAAGTCATCAAGATAGAGACCCCCGGTCGCGGCGACGATGCGCGACAGTTCCTGCCATTCCAGGGCGGTGAAAGCGGCTTCTTCATGCTGATCAACAAAGCCAAGAAGAGCGTTACGCTGGACCTGAAATCGCCACGCGGGGTCAAAATCCTGCACCGGCTGGTCGAGGACGCCGATATCCTGGTCGCCAATTTTCGCCCCGGCGCGGACGCCAGGCTGGGCGCGGATTACGAGACGCTGAAAAAAATCAACCCGGCCCTGGTCCATGCCAGTATCTCGGGCTTCGGCCAGGAAGGGCCGCTGTCCCCGCGCCCCGCCTACGACATCGTCGCCCAGGCCATGTCGGGCCTGATGAGCATCACCGGGGAAGCAGACGGACCACCAACCCGCGTCGGCGAGTCCATGGGCGATCTTTGCGCCGGGCTGAACGCCTGCTGGTCTATCCTTGCCGCCATTCGCCACCGCGACCGCACCGGCAAGGGGCAGCATCTGGACATCGCCATGACGGATTCGCTGATCTCGATGATGGTGACGCCATTAAGCCTGCAGCTTTTTGCCAACGCCGGCCCGACACGGACCGGTAACCGCCACCCGATCTCGACGCCCTTCGACAGTTTTCCCTGCCGTGACGGTTATGTCGTCATCGCTGTTGCCAACGACACGCTGTTCGCCAAACTCTCCACTGCGATGGGCCACCCGGAGCTATTGGCGGATTCACGCTTTGCGACCGACACCGCACGAACGGAGAATGAGCCCGCATTGCGGGTTCTGGTTACCGCCTGGACCGGCGAGCGGACGGTAGATGAGGCCGTCCAGGTGCTGGATGAGGCCGGCGTTCCGGCGTCGCCGATCCTGTCCGTGGCCGAGGCCCTGGCGAGCGAGCATGTCGTGGCAAGGGGGCTCGTCACGACCGCCAATCACCCGACGGCCGGCGAAATTCCATTGGTTCGTCAGCCGGTGCGCTTTTCGCAATGGCCCCAGGGCCCGATCGCGCCGCCGCCAACGCTGGGCCAGCACACCGACGAGGTGCTGGGCGCCTTCCGGGACGCCGATGAAATTGCCGCGCTGCGTCGCGACGGCGTTATCTGAGAAATCGCAATGAATTTTGAAATCGACCAGGACGATACCGCGCTACAAGACGCCACCCGCCGTTTCGCCGAAACATACCTGGCCCCGGTTGCGGCGAGCGCCGACCGGGATGCCGCCTTTCCGGAAGGCCATATCGGACAGTTGGCGGAATTTGGCGCCATGGGGCTGAATCTGCCCAGCGAATACGGTGGCACGGGCGCGCCGGCGACCGGGCTGGCGCTGGCGGTGGAGGAAATCGCGGCGGCCTGTGCGGCGACGGCATCCACGGTGACCGCGCATTTTCTGGCCACCGACACAATCCTGCTGGGCGGCGGCGAGGCGATGCGCCGGCGCTGGCTGCCGGACGCCGCGGCCGGCCGTAAACTCGGAGCCTTCGCATTGACCGAACCGGGCGCGGGTTCGGATCCCGCCGACATGTCGATGCAGGCGGTGCGCGAGGGGGACGGCTATCGCCTGCAAGGGACCAAGCATTTTATCACCAATGGCGGTGTCGCCGACTTCATCACCGTCTTCGCGAAGACCGACCCAACCGCCGGTTATCGCGGTATTTCGGCCTTTGTCGTCGATGCGGATACCCCCGGCTTCGAGGTTGGCGCGGCCGAAAACACCATGGGCATCCGAGCCAGCCACATTTATGAACTGCGCTTCGATTGCCTGCTGCCAGCCGAAAACCTGATCGGCGAGGAAGGCAGCGGGTTTCGCACCGCCATGCGCGTGCTGGATCGCGGCCGCGTCGAGATTGCGGCTACAGCCTGCGGCATCGCGCGCGCGGCGCTGGAGGCCGCGCTGGGTTGGGTGGGGACACGAAAGATATCGGGCCAGCCGCTGGCCGACTTCCAGGCAATACAATTCATGCTGGCCGACATGAAGACGGAACTGGAGGCGGCGCGCCTGATGACCCTCAGGGCAGCGGCGCTACGCGAGACGGGCGAGCGTTTCACCCGCGAGGCCGCGATGGCCAAGCTGTTCGCATCGGAGGCGGTGCACCGGATCACCGATCAGGCGCTACAAATCCACGGCGGTTATGGC
Organism: Pseudomonadota bacterium; assembly: GCA_015222795.1. Lineage (GTDB taxonomy): Bacteria > Pseudomonadota > Alphaproteobacteria > UBA8366 > JADFVY01 > JADFVY01. The sequence goes on from JADFVY010000174.1 coordinate 16,669, forward strand.
TATACAAGCGGCCTGCCGCTGGAACGTTATGTGCGGGATGCCCGAATATTGCGCATCTTCGAGGGATCGTCGGAAATCCAGCGCAACATCATAGCGCGGTCTGAGTTAGGCAATTCCAAGGCTCGCTGAGCGTGGCGGCGCCGCAATCAAAGGGCCGCGATTCAGAA
>JADFVY010000175.1 GCA_015222795.1 Pseudomonadota bacterium
GCCTCGGCCAGGCCGACGCGGCGCAATTCCGCCCCTTCCGGGAATGCGCCGGCCAGGCGCGAGGGCATCATCGGGTCCAGGAGTACGAAGATTCCATGGTCGTCGGCGCGGCGCACCAGGCGGCCGAAGGCCTGTTTCAGTCGCAGCCTGGTGATCGAATCGTCGAACGAGCGCTTGCCGAACCGTTCGCGCCGGGCGCGGTGCAGGATGGTCGGGCGCGGCCAGGGCACGCGGTCGAACACGATCAGGCGCAGCGCCGCCCCCGGCACGTCCACCCCGTCGCGCACCGCGTCCGTGCCCAGCAGGCAGGCGTCGGTTTCGGCCCGGAAAATATCGATCAGCGTCGGCAGGCTGAGCCCGTCCACATGCTGGGCGTAGAGCGACAATCCGGCCTCGTCCAGTTTACCCGCCATGCGCCGATGTACCGCGCGCAGGCGGCCTATGGCGGTGAACAGCCCCAGCGCCCCGCCGCCCGATGCCAGAAACAGCTCGCGATAGGCCGCGGACACCTGGTTGAGGTCGTCCTTGCGCACGTCGGTGACCACGAAAACCTTGGTCTGCGCGGCGTAATCGAAGGGCGAAGGGACCCCGGCGCGGATCGCGGGCGACGGCAAATGGAGGGCGCCCGTGCGCGTCTCGGCATATTTCCAGTCGGCCTCCACATCGCCCGACCCATCGGTCAGCGTCGCCGAGGTCACCACCACCCCATGCGCCGGCCCCACCACGGCCTGGGCGAAGGGAATGGTCGGGTCGATCCAGTGGCGATGCATGCCCACGTCGATATCGCGCCCGTCGTAACGATCCACCTGAAACCAGTCGGTGAAGTCCGCCGCCGGTTCCTTGCCCAGCGAGGCCAGCATCGAGCGCCAGGCGGCCAGCGTATCGCCGGCGCGATGTTCGATCGAGCGAGCCACCGCTTCCAGCCGGTTGCGGGTGCCGGTATCCAGCTCGGCGGCCTCGTCGTCGAGGCGCTCCTTCATGATGTGGCGGAGTTTCTTCAGGGGCCAGGCCAGCCGGTCCAGCGCCCCGTCCAGCGCGGCGGCCGCCTCGATCAGGCCGGGCACGGGGTCGCTGATGTCGCATTCGATGTCGAACGGGCTGTCCGCATCGTTTGCCCGCGCATAGACCTGGGCGCGCGCCGCCGACAGGAAGGCTTCCGCCGGACCCGCCGGACGGCCCTCGGCAATGCGCGCCGACCAGCCCTCGCCGGGCAGCGCCACGGCGGCCTGCATCACGGATTCCAGCGCCGCCACGCCCTCTTCATGCCCGCCGATCAAATCTTCCACCCGCGCCTTCAGGCCGCGGCTGCGCGAGCGGCGACTGCCCTCCACCCCGCGCAGCCAGCGTCTCAGCTCCGCGGCCTCGCGCCCGGTCAGGGCGGCGGCGAAGGCGCTGTCGGCGGCGTCGAACAGGTGGTGGCCCTCGTCGAACACATAACGCAAGGGCCGGCTTGCGGGATCGTTGGCGGCGCGCGCCGCCTGCACCATCACCAGCGCATGATTGGCGATCACCAGCTTCGCCCGCTTGGCCCGGCGCTGGCTGTGTTCGATGAAGCATTTGCCGTAATGGGCGCAGGCCGAATAGATGCATTCGCCGCGCCTATCGGCCAGCCCCAGCGTGTGCGGCCGCCCGGCGATATCACTCAGCCAGGACGGAAAACCGCCACCAGTCAGGTCGCCGTCGCGCGACGCCCCGACCCAGCGCGCCAGCAGCCCCAGCGCAATCGCGTTCTGCCGCTGCACCCCGACGCCACGCACCGCATCCTCCATGTTCAAGAGGCAGAGGTAATTTTCGCGCCCCTTGCGGATCACCACCTGGCCGCGCTTGATGCCGGCGTCGGGATAGAGCCGGTCCAGCTCGCTATCGATCTGATGCTGCAGATTGCGGGTGTAGGTGGAAATCCAGACCGGCGCGCCGTTGGTCTCGGCCCACAGGCTCGCCGGCGCGATATAGCCCAGCGTCTTGCCCACGCCCGTTCCGGCCTCGCCCAGCACGAAACGCGGCGCGCCGTCATCGTCGCGCGGGATGAAGGCCTGGGTCACGGCCGAGGCGTAATCGGCTTGGCTGGGCCGCGGCTCCGCGTTCTCGCCCAGCAGATCGGCCAGCCGGCGGCGCGCGTCGGTGGGATGGACCGGCTTGTTGCCGGGCGGCGGCGGCGGCGCTTCCTCTTCCCATTCCGGCAGGCGGCGCCAGACCTCGAGGCCCCGCCAGGCCGCCGCCGGGGCCTCGTCGACGCTGGCCCCCATGGCGGCCAGCACGAAATGCCCCCAGACCCAACCGCCCGCCGCCATCGCCTGGGCGATAGAGACCACCTGCGGCTCCTGGCTTGTCGCGGCCAGCCTTTGCAGCAGCGCCTTGGTCATGACGGTCAGCGCGATGGCCTCGGCCTCGTGATCGTGGGGAACCGGCAGCCCCAGCGCCACCGCCAGCCCGCGCGGCGTCGGCACGCAGAACCGCCCGGGATGGACGAATGCGAACAGCTCCAGCAAATCCAGCGCCGGGAAGGCATCAACATTCAACCGCCGCGCCATGGCCGGCATATGACACAGCAAAGGCGGCGCCCCGCCCCGCATGCGCCGCGAAACGGCGTCCAGCTTCAGGCCATGGATCTCCCCGTCCGGATCCAGCCAAACGGCCCCCGCCGGCCCGGCGACCAGGGCCGGGGCGTCGGGCAACAAGAGTTCGCGAATCGCTTCCATGGGGAGACTATAAACGCACGGGCGGGGGCGTGCATGGGAAGTTGGGGGGCCATTATACGTGGCACGCCATCTATATTCTGGCGATCAACCTCTATAACATGGTCCGACCATTTGCTTACGACTGAAAATATCCGTAACGAAATATCAAACTTGGAGGTTTAGAGATGACAGAATCGACTTATAAGGGCTCCTGCTTCTGCGGCGCCGTGGAGCTGACAGTTACCGGAAAACCGGAAGTGATGGGCTATTGCCACTGTGATTCCTGTCGCGCCTGGGGCGCCGCCCCGATCAACGGCTTCACCCTGTGGAATCCAGAGGCCGTGAAAGTAATAAAAGGCCAGGAGGATATTGGCGTTTATCACAAGACAGAGAACAGCCATCGCCAGTTCTGCGTCAAATGCGGCGGGCACATCATGACCGATCATCCCCCCATGAAACTGGTGGATGTGTACGCGGCCGTCATTCCCGATTTCCCCTTCGAACCAGCCTTCCACGTTAACTACGGCGAGAAGGTGGTCTCGATGAAGGACGGCCTGCCAAAGTTCGCGGATATGCCGGCGGAGGCCGGAGGCTCGGGGAAAACCTTGCCGGAATAAGAGGCCACGGGCAGGCATGGCTTCTGGCATGCCGACGCTGTAAGGGAACGCCATGGAAACGAAGATCGCAATTTCGCAAAAGCCGCCGGTTCTGCTTGATCTGGAAGCGACAATCGACCGGGTTGTCGAAATCCTTGAAGAAGCTGCCGGTCAGGGCGCGCAAATCGTCGTATTTCCAGAAGCCTACCTGCCCGGTTACCCCACCTGGATCTGGCGGCTGCGCCCTGGCGGCGACATGGCGCTGGGCAATGAACTCCATGCCGTCTTGCGAAAAAACTCGGTGGATATCGCGGCGGGCGGGCTCGACCGGATATCCAACGCGGCCGCCAAACATGGCATCGTGGTCGTCATGGGCCTGAATGAGGTCGATTCAACATTCAGCGGCACGACCCTGTTCAACACCGTCGTGGTGATCGGCGCCGATGGCACTATCCTGAACCGTCACCGGAAGCTGATGCCCACCAATCCCGAACGCATGGTATGGGGCGCCGGCGATGCAAGCGGCCTCAGGGTGGTGGATACACCGTTCGGCCGGATTGGCTGCCTCATATGCTGGGAAAACTATATGCCGCTTTCCCGCTTTGCGCTGTATGCACAGAACGTCGAAATCTACATTGCGCCGACCTGGGACAGCGGGGATGCGTGGCTCGCCTCCATGAAGCATATCGCCCGCGAAGGCGGCTGCTGGGTGCTGAGCACGGCCACGGCGTTACAGGGGCAGGATATCCCTTCCACAATTCCAGAGCTCGAAGAGCTTTTTGACGACGACGAATGGATGAACCCCGGCGACGCCGTCGTGGTCAAGCCATCCGGCGAAGTGGCCGCCGGGCCGCTCCACCGGGAAAAGGGAATCCTGTACGCCACGATCGACCCCGAGGCCGCCCGCAGATCGCGCAAGCCACTGGACGTGGCCGGCCATTACGGCCGCCCCGATATCTTCAACCTGCAGATCGACCGCCGCCCCATGCCGCCCGTCGATTTCATCGACAAGGATGAGTAACCGCACACCTGTTGGGAACGCTGGCATGATCCGCTGAACAGGGGTCATTCCCGGCGCTATACCGGCAAGACTTCGAACTACGGCATCGCTTGGGCGATGGAGACGGTCTGCGGTTCCTGGCTGGTCGCAGCCTGCCTTTCCAGCAGCGCCCTGGTCATGGCCCCGAGCGCGATGGCCTCGGCCTCATGGTCATGCGGAACCGGCAGCCCCAGCGCAACGTCCATCCCGCGCGGCGTCGGCACGCAGAACCGCCCGGGATGGACGAAAGCGAACAGCTCCAGCAAATCCAGCGCCGGAAAGGCATCGATATTCAACCGCCGCGCGGTGGCCGGCAGATGGCACAACAATGGCGGAGCCCCCCACGCATGCGCCCCGCCACCGCGTCCAGCCGCAGCGCGTGGATCTCCCCGTCCCGGTCCAGCCAAACCGCCCCCGGCCGGCCCGGCCACGAGGGCCGGCGCGTCAGGCATCATAATGTCGCGAATCGCTTCCATGGGGAGGACTATAGACGGGCGGGCGAGGGCGTGCAGGGGAAGTTGGGGGAAATGGGAACGGTCAGTTGAATACCCCGTGGCCGTTAATCTTTTCCGTCGGCATACCAACCTTGGTAATCGAAGAATGGATGACCTTCGATAGATTTTCCTTCACGGACTTCGGTGCCCGTCCACGGATGCGAGGTATAGTCATCTTCCGCGACAGTGCCCGGCACTGCATCCAGAAATCCCAATATGAACTCACGCACTTCTGTATCGCCAGGGATTCTTCCGGATACATCAATCTGGACATATGCAATCGGGCTTGGAAGATTTGACTTCAACGCCGCCAAATCTTCCAGGGCCCATTCATGGTAGTCATCCGAAAGCGAACAGTAGAGAGCGGTGACCTCGGACCTCTGTATATTCCACCTGTTTCCCTCCATTTGAGTAGCGTTCTGATCAAGCCATTGGCGAACGGCTACCTCTCTGGACTTCGAATAGTGAACGAAAACAGACCGCATTTGTATTACCTGTAATGGCGACACTAGATTTGGATGTGCGATTGTATTGCATTGACTGTGGCGACATCAATGATTGCGTTTGGGAAGAAAACGGCCATGATCCTCCACTTCTTCAAACCGTCCCATCCCCCGGACATTGACGCCGCCGCCCGCAAGCCCTAGTTTGCCGCGCGTTTTCAACCCTCTTTACAAGAAACGGCAAACAGTAGATGACCGACACTCGCGATCTCGCCCTGAAGGCGAAGGCATGGCCCTTCGAGGAAGCACGCAAGCTGATCGCGCGCACGAAGGGCAAGGCGCCGGATAAGGGCTATGTGCTGTTCGAGACCGGCTATGGGCCGTCCGGGCTGCCGCATATCGGCACGTTTGGCGAGGTGGCGCGCACGACGATGGTGCGGCACGCGTTCGCCGCCATGTCCGACATCCCGACCCGGCTGTTCGCATTCTCCGACGATATGGACGGCTTTCGCAAGGTGCCGGACAATTTGCCGAACCAGGAAATGCTGGCCGAACATCTGGGCAAGCCGCTGACTCGCGTGCCCGATCCCTTCGGCACCCATGAAAGCTTCGGCCACCACAACAACGCCCGGCTGCGCGCCTTCCTGGACGGGTTCGGGTTCGAGTACGAGTTCAAAAGCTCGACCGAATGCTATGCGTCCGGCGAGTTCGACGCGGCGCTGCTGAAAATCCTGGCGCTGCATGACGAGGTGAAGAACGCCGTGCTGCCGACCCTGGGCGAGGAACGCCGCGCCACCTACAGCCCCTTTCTGCCGGTCTGCCCCAAGACCGGCCATGTGCTGCAGGTGACGATCGACGAGGCGCGGCCCGATTCCGGCACGGTGATCTA
>JADFVY010000176.1 GCA_015222795.1 Pseudomonadota bacterium
GGGCGCGGGCATCCGCCCGCTTGGCTCCTCGCATAAGCTCGGGCCCGCGGTCGCGGGCTTGTCGCGGGAGAGGGTGGCCGCTCCTGTTTTTTGTATTGTTCCCTCAAGCGCCGGGCGCGGGCATCCGCCCGCTTGGCTCCTCGCATAAGCTCGGGCCCGCGGTCGCGGGCTTGTCGTGGGCGGCGCCGTGGCCGCGCCTCCTCTTTTGTTACTTCTTCCCTGCCTGAATCCGCCTGTCGGATACCAGTTTTCCACCACGCGTGGGCATCATTTTTACCCTCGATATGCACGGGTTTGCCATAAAAGCCGCCGAAACCGGCGTTTCGGGCGGTGGGGGTGTCGGATTTCGGGGGAATATACCTTTTTATACCATTTTCACGCCGGTGCGCGCGGGGGGCTTTAGCGCTTGCAATGGTTTTGCTTAGCCGCTATATCCCCCGCCATCGGCTCCATGGTGGGGCTGGCTTTACTTCACACGCGGGTTTCGCGGGTGGGGCGCAAATTCGCCTCTCTCGCTCCGGTGCCGGCATATCCGGCCAACGCCCGCGGCGGACTAACCGGAAAAGGAAAAGACAATCATGGCGATACCCTCGTTCACCATGCGCCAACTGCTTGAGGCCGGCGTTCATTTCGGCCACACCACGCGGCGCTGGAACCCCAAAATGGGACCCTTCCTGTTCGGTATCAGGAACGGCGTGCATATCATCGATCTTGAGCAGACCGTGCCGCTTCTGGCCCGGGCGCTTGAGACGATCCGCGAGACCGCGGCGGGCGGCGGGCGCGTGCTGTTCGTCGGCACCAAGCGGCAGGCCAGCGAGGTCATCGCCGACGCGGCCGCGCGCTGCGGCCAGTATTTCGTCAACCATCGTTGGCTCGGCGGCATGCTGACCAACTGGCAGACCATTACCAAATCCATCAAACGCTTGCGCGAGCTGGAGAAACTGCTTGAAAGCGAGGGCCAGGGCCTGACCAAGAAAGAGCTTCTGCAGTTGACCCGCGAACGCGACAAACTGGACCGCGCGCTGGGCGGCATCAAGGATATGGGCGGGCTGCCGGACGTGCTGTTCATCATCGACACCAACAAGGAGTCGATCGCGGTGCTGGAGGCGGCCAAGCTGAATATTCCGGTGGTCGCCATTCTCGACAGCAACAGCAATCCCAATGACATCACCTTCCCGATCCCCGGCAATGACGATGCCATGCGCGCCATCACGCTCTATTGCGAGTTGGTCGCCGGCGCCGTGCTGGACGGATTGCAGGCTGAGATGATGAAGGGCGGCGGCGATGCCGGCGCGGCGGTCAATGCGCCGGTTGAGACTGTGTTGACGGAAGCCGAAGCACCCGCCGTGGATGCGGCCCCGGCCGTGGCTGAAGCGTCCGCGCCCGTGGCCGAAGCGGCTCCGGCCGTGGCTGAAGCACCCGCGCCCGTGGCTGAAGCACCCGCGCCCGTGGCCGAAGCGGCTCCGGCCGTGGCTGAAGCGCCCGCGCCCGTGGCCGAAGCACCCGCTGCCGTCGAGGAAGCACCTGTAGCCGAAGAGGCGCCCGCGGCCGAAGCCGAGGAAGCGCCAGCGGCCGAAGAAGCGCCCGCCGAGAAAAAAGCGGCGGCCAAAAAGGCACCGGCCAAGGCCAAGAAGGAAGCCGCTCCCAAGAAGGAAGCGGCCCCCAAGAAGAAACCGGCCGCGGAGAAGAAGGCCGCGGCTGACTGAATTCGGGGCATGCGCGGGGGCCGTGACCAAACGCGGCGCCCCGCCGTCCACTCCGGCAATACCGACTATTACGATAACCCAAGAGGATGTGAATAATGGCCGAGATTACGGCTGCGCTCGTCAAGGAGCTGCGTGGAATAAGTGGCGCTGGAATGATGGACTGCAAGAAGGCCTTGCAGGAAAATGACGGCAATATTGAAGAGGCTCAGGACTGGCTGCGCAAAAAAGGGTTGGCGACGGCCGCGAAGAAATCGGGACGCGCCGCATCGGAAGGCCTGGTCGGCATGATCACCGACGGCAAGTCAGGCGTCGTCGGTGAGGTGAATTCCGAGACTGACTTCGTTGCGCGCAATGAGATCTTCCAGACCTTCGTGCGCACTGTCACGCAAGTCGCGGTGACCGTGGGCGGCGATCTCGATAAGTTGAAGCCCGCCGACTATCCCGGCACGGGCCGCACCGTCGATGAAGAGCTGACCCACATGATTTCCACCATCGGCGAAAATATGAACCTGCGCCGCTCGGCGGGACTGTCGGTCGGCAAAGGCGTGGTCGCCGGATATATCCATAACAAGCTGGCCGACGATCTGGGCAAGATCGGCGTGCTGGTGGCGCTGGAATCGGACGGCGACACGGGTAAGCTGGAGGCCCTGGGCCGGCAGATTGCCATGCATGTCGCCGCCGCCCGGCCGCAGTGGCTATCGACCGACGAAGTGGACGCTACCGCGCTGGACCGTGAGCGCGAAGTGCTAAGCGAGCAAGCGCGCGCCTCGGGTAAGCCGGAAGAAATCATCGAAAAGATGGTTGAGGGCCGGCTGCGCAAGTTTTATGAAGAAGTAGTTCTGCTGGAGCAGGTCTTCGTGATGGACACCGACAAAAAGATCGCGAAGGTCATCGAAGATGCGGCCAAGGATGTCGGCGCGCCAGTCAAATTGGGTGGCTTTGTCCGCTTTGAGCTTGGCGAAGGCGTCGAGAAGGCAGCCGAGGAAGACTAGGGCAATACCCGATAAAACGGAACCGGTCCGGTTCAGTTTGATCGAGTAAAATTGCCCGAAATTTCAAGGGGCGAGCATCTTTATCCGATCTATAGGATCGCATAAGCGATTCCATTAGATCGGATGATGCTCTAACAGCGCCCGTCAAAACAGGTGCGGTCCGGATTTGCCGGGGTGCACCGCAGCGGCCGCAAGGCCCGGAAAGAAGGGAAATGCCCGACGACGCCAAACCGTCCTACCGCCGCATCCTGCTAAAGATTTCGGGCGAGGCCCTGATGGGCAGGCAGGAATACGGACTGGAAGCCGAAACGGTCCAGCGGGTCGCCTCCGAGGTGAAGGCGGTCCACGATATGGGCGTCGAAGTCTGCATCGTGGTTGGCGGCGGCAATATCTTTCGCGGGGTGTCGGGCGCGGCCGGCGGCATGGACCGCGCCAGTGCCGACTATATGGGCATGCTGGCGACCGTGATAAACGCGCTGGCCATGCAGAGTGCGCTTGAGGGAATGGGCGTTTATACCCGCGTGCTGTCCGCAATCCCCATGCAAACCGTATGCGAACCTTATATAAGACGGCGCGCAATGCACCATATGGAGAAGGACCGCGTGGTGATTTTCGGGGCCGGCACCGGCAATCCGTCTTTTACCACCGACACCGCCGCCGCGCTCCGCGCCTTCGAAATGAACTGCGACGTCATCATCAAGGCGACCAAGGTGGATGGCGTTTACAGCGCAGATCCGGTCAATAATCCCGACGCGATACGCTATGACAGGCTTACCTACCGCGAGGTTCTGGAGAAGGATTTGCGGGTGATGGACGCAACCGCGATTGCACATGCCCGCGAAAACAATATACCGATTCTTGTATTTTCAGTACAAGAAGCAGGCGCCCTCATCGATGTTGTACAATCGCGGGGCAATTTCACCTTGATCGAGGACGGGGGGTGACGAATGGCTGATGCAGTATTGGATATGGCCGATATTCAACGGCGCATGGACGGCGCGCTCAAGGCGCTGGGCGCTGAATTCGCGGGTTTGCGCACTGGTCGCGCCTCCGCCGGATTGTTGGAACCGATCACCGTGGAGGCTTACGGCTCGACGATGCCGATAACCCAAGTCGCCAATATCGGCGTGCCGGAACCTCGGATGTTGACCGTGCAGGTATGGGACGCCACCGTCGTGGGAGCGGTGGAAAAAGCGATTCGTAATTCCAGCCTCGGCCTTAATCCACAGACCGAGGGCCAGGTGATCCGCGTTCCATTGCCCGACCTTAACGAGGAACGCCGCATGGAACTGGCGAAAGTCGCGGGAAAATACGCTGAACAGGCGCGTGTTGCCGTGCGCAACGTGCGGCGCGATGGCATGGAAACGCTGAAGCGCATGGAAAAGGACCATGAAATTTCCGAGGACGAGCATCGTACCATGTCTCATGACCTTCAGAAATTAACCGACGATCATGTAAAACAGATCGACGATACGTTCCATGCGAAGGAACAGGAGATCATGCAGGTCTGACCGTATGGATGCTCTTCCCGCTACATACGGTGATCCGCCGCCGCCGGGCCATATCGCCATTATCATGGACGGTAACGGGCGCTGGGCCGAGGCCAGGGGGCTGCCGCGGATCGCCGGCCACAAGCGTGGCGCGGAGGCGGTGCGCAAGACCGTCGAGGCCGCGGCCAGGGCCGGTGTTTCCTATCTGACGCTGTTCGGGTTTTCCTCGGAAAACTGGAAGCGGCCGGTGCGGGAAGTCGGCGACCTGATGGGGTTGTTGCGGCTCTATCTGAAATCCGAAATCAACGAGTTGCGCAAGAACGGTATTCGGCTGATCGTGATCGGCGACCGGTCGCGTTTCGACCCGGATATCGTCACGATGATCGAACGGGCCGAGGCCGAAACGGCCGATGGCGCGCGGCTAAATCTGATTCTGGCGTTGAGCTATGGTGGACGGCAGGAAATCGCCTCGGCTGCCCGGTCACTGGCCAAACAGGTGGCGGCCGGGGAACTCGACCCGGATGCCATTGACGAGAAGGCCTTGGCGGCCCATCTCAATACCGCCGCGATACCCGACCCCGATCTCTTGATTCGTACCAGCGGCGAGCAACGCATCAGCAATTTCTTGCTGTGGCAACTGGCCTATACCGAACTGGTTTTTACCGACGTGTTGTGGCCTGACTTCGGGGCCGAGAACCTGATCGCCGCGATCGGCGAATATAACAGCCGCGAAAGACGTTATGGCGCAACAGCCGGCACCATCTAGCCCATCCAGCCCGTCGTCGCTCACGCTGCGCATCGCGTCGGCGGCGGTGATGATGCCTGTCGTGTTTGGGTCGGCATGGCTTGGCGGCTGGTTTATTGCCGTCCTGCTCGCCGTTGTCGCGGGCGTGATGTACTGGGAATGGCAGGGACTGTGCGGCGAGAAGGGCAATGTTGCGAACGGATATGCCCTGCTTGCCGCGACCGGCCCGATCGCCTTGCAGATATTTGGCGACAAACAGACCCTGATCGGTTGGGCGGTCGCGACCGTGGCGGTGTTTGTTCTGGCGAAAGGGTCGCAGCGGGTTTTTCTGACAGTCGGCTTTGCATACATTTCTCTTGCCTGTACGACGGTCGTATGGCTTCGCGGCCTCGATCCCATGGGCATGGAGACCGCCATCTGGCTTGGCGCCCTGGTGGTGATGACGGACACCTGTGCCTATTTCACCGGGCGGACCCTGGGTGGGCCAAAGCTGGCGCCGAAAATCAGCCCGAAAAAAACCTGGTCGGGGCTGATCGGGGGAATGGCCGGGGCGGCGGTGGCCGGTGGCGTGCTGGCGGCCGTCATCGACGCCAATATAGTGACTGTAGCCTCGGTCAGCGGCGGATTGGCGATTGCCGCGCAGATTGGCGATTTAGCCATTTCGATGGCGAAACGGGCATACGACGTGAAAGATTCCAGTAACATCATCCCTGGCCACGGCGGCGCGCTGGACCGGTTCGATGGTGTATTGTCCGCCGCGATCACCATTGCACTGCTTAGCCTCGCCGGCGGCGGGAGTCCGTTGTTATGGCTGTAGTCCAGCCCGCTACCGCGGCCGCGCCGCGCAGCGTCGCGATCCTGGGGTCCACCGGGTCGGTCGGCTGTAACACGGTGGATTTGATAAAACGCAATCCGGCGGATTTTACGGTAGAGGCGATCACCGGCGGCGCCAACGCCACGTTGCTGGCCGAACAGGCGTTGCTCTTGCAGCCTCGCTTCGTGGCGATCGCCAACACGGACGCCTATCCCGTCCTCAAGGAGGCTCTTTCGGGTAGCGGTATTGAAATCGCCGCGGGCGCTGACGCGGTGGTCGCGGCGGCTGAACGCCCGGCCGACTGGGTGATGGCCTCGATCGTTGGCGCGGCGGGATTGGCGCCGACATTGGCGGCGGTTCGGCGAGGCGGGATAGTGGCGCTTGCCAATAAAGAAAGCCTGGTTTGCGCCGGTGACCTGGTAATGCGCGAGGTGGCGCGGAGCGGGGCCACGCTGTTGCCGGTGGATTCTGAACATAACGCCATTCATCAGGTATTCGATTACGAACGGCATGACGCGGTCGAGGAACTGATTCTGACGGCGTCCGGCGGGCCGTTCCGGGAATTTACGCGCGATGCCATGGCCATGGTTACCCCTGAACAGGCGCTCTCGCACCCCAACTGGGACATGGGCGCAAAAATCTCCATCGACTCGGCGACCATGATGAACAAGGGCCTGGAGTTGATCGAGGCCCATCATCTGTTCGCCATGCCCGAAGAGCGCATATCCATTCTCGTCCATCCCCAGTCGGTGATTCACAGCATGGTGCGCTACAGGGATGGGTCGGTGCTGGCGCAGCTTGGCCAACCGGACATGCGCACGCCCATCGCCTATACGATGGCCTGGCCCGGTCGCATGGTGGCGCCGGTGGAGCGTCTGGATCTGGCCGCGTTGGCCAGGCTGGATTTTGAGGAACCCGATGTAGAGCGCTTCCCGGCATTGGGGCTGGCGCGAGAGGCATTGCGTGCCGGTGGCGCGGCGCCGACCGTGCTTAATGCCGCCAACGAGGTGGCCGTTGCGGGTTTTCTCGCGGGGCGCATGGGATTCCTCGACATTGCGGGCCTGGTTACCCATATAGTAGCGGACTTGGCACACCATGCGGCACTGTCGCTGGATGATATTCTTGTGGCGGACGCGGAGGCCAGACGGATGGCAAGTATGTTGATCGACGAAATGAATAACTGAACCGGCGGATGGACTAAATTGATGGAAATATTCGGGAATTTTAGCTCGGCGCTGTTCTGGTTTCTGGTGCTGTTGACCCCGCTGGTCTTCGTACATGAACTCGGCCATTTCCTGGTCGCGCGCTGGAATGGCGTGCGTGTGGACGTGTTCTCGATCGGCTTTGGACCGGAATTGTTTGGCTGGAACGATAAGACCGGCACCCGCTGGAAAATTTGCGCGATCCCCCTCGGCGGCTATATCAAGATGTTCGGCGAGCATGTCCTGGAAGGCGAGAGTGAGGGCGATGCGCCGCCGCGAGAGATGACGGAGGAAGAGAAAAAAGTCTCCTTCGATCAGAAACGCCTGTCGCAAAGGGCGTGGATCGTTTTCGCCGGCCCGGCCGCCAATTATATCTTCGCAATTATCGTGATGGCCTGCAGTTTTGTATTTCTGGGCCAGAGTTATACGCCGCCGGAGATTGGAACCGTCGCGAAAGACTCGTCGGCGGCGGAAGCCGGACTGAGACCAGGCGATCGGATATTGAGTATCGATGGCGATGCGATCGGGCGGTACGAGGAGATCGCTTTCAAGGTTGCGATGCGACCGGGTGAAACCTTGCTGCTGGAGGTTGACCGCGAGGGCTCGATCATGACCCTGCCGGTAACAGTTGGTTCCATCGAGGCTAAAATGATGGACAAGACCGTGCAGAAAATCGGTGATCTGGGAATTAGGTATCCGTTCCCGGCGCTGATCAGCAAGGTCATAGAAGGCAGCGCCGCCGAGCAATCGGGGATGCTCGCCGGCGATGTCATCGTTGAAGTCGAAGGGACGCCAATCGAGCATTTTCAGGATTTGCAGGAAGTTATAGCCAAGGCGCCGGGCGAACTGTTTTCTATTGTCCTGTTGCGTGACGGGAGCCCAATGACAGTGTCCGTAACGCTCGGAGAGACCGAGGTTGAATTGCGCGATGGCGGCACCAGGATTATCGGGATGCTTGGCGTGCGACCCGTCCTGGTGACAGAAGTCGTAAAACTGGGACCGGTTACCGCCGTTAGCTCCGCCACCAAATGGGCCTACGATTTGACAACAGGGTCACTGATGGCGATTGGCCAGATGGTGATGCGAGAGCGCGACAGTAGCCAGATGACCGGGCCACTCAGGATTGCGCAAATCTCCAGCATGGCGGCGGAACTCGGACTGGGCCGGTTCCTCGAAATCATGGCGATGATTTCGGTGTCGCTGGGGCTGATAAATTTGTTCCCTGTTCCTGTTCTGGACGGGGGGCATTTATTGTTTTACATCATTGAGGCCGTGCGTGGCAGGCCAATTGGCGAGCGAGCCCAGGAATACAGTTTCAGAATCGGGCTGGCCTTGGTGCTCAGCCTCATGATATTCGTTACCGTCAACGATTTACGACATCTCTTTTCGTAGGATCGGAACACGTCAAGATCGGTCGATTCCAGACCGAATATAAAAACCGGACAAACCCCGGAGGGGGAGGCAAAACCGTTGCGAATTCCCGTTATTGTGTTGTGTGGCTTCATTGGCCTCACATTGTCGATGGTTGCCGCCGTCAGTGCGCAGGAGAGCCCGGACGTCCCCGTCATTGGGCCTTCGGCGCCTGGTGGTGAAGCGCCGCCTGCCGTGGGCACGCCAACGGTACCGGGAGCCAGGCTTGATGGTGTGGTGGTGCAGGGCAATCAGCGCGTCGAGCCGGAAACCGTCGTTTCCTATATGTCGATACGGCAGGGCGACGCGTTTGGTGTCAACGACATCAATGAATCACTGAAACGACTTTTTGCGACCGGTCTGTTCGCCGATGTCGCGGTGCGCCGCGAAGGTAATTTCCTGATCGTTCAGGTCGTCGAGAATCCGATTATCAACCGCATTGCGTTCGAGGGAAATCTGCGGGTTAAAGACGAGCAACTGCAGCAGATAGTCCAGTTGCGTCCCCGTGTAGTCTATACGCGCACACGCGTTCAAAGCGATGTTAAACGTATCATTGACGCCTACCGGCAAAGCGGACGGTTCGGAGCCACCGTCGAGCCGAAGATCATTTTGCTGGAGCAAAACCGGGTTGATCTTGTGTTCGAGATCGACGAGGGACCGTTGACCGAGATCAAGCGAATCAGTTTCATCGGAAACAGGCGCTATTCGGACCGGACATTGAAGAGCGAAATAGTAACGCGTGAGTCGGCCTGGTATCGTTTTTTCAGCCCGGCCGACACTTACGACCCGGACCAACTGGCCTTCGACCAGGAATCGCTCCGCCGCTTCTATCTAAAGAACGGCTATGCGGACTTTCGGGTGCTTTCCGCTGTCGCCGAATTGACCCCGGACAAGGATGCCTTCTTTATTACCATCGCCATTGAGGAGGGCGAGCGCTACAAATTCGGAAAGTTGGACGTGATTTCCAGCATACCCAATATTGAAATTGAGCCGCTGAAAGACCTTGTCACGGTGGATGAGGGCGATTGGTACAATGCGGCCGAGTTGGAAAACACCATTCTTAAACTGACGATCGCGGTGGGCAACCTGGGTTATGCGTTCGTCGACGTTAGACCGAATGTGGAGCGGAACCGCGAAACGAGCATTATCGATATCACCTTCGAAATCAAGGAAGGCCCGAGGGTATTCGTCGAACGTATCGATATCGGCGGTAATGTGCGTACTCTGGACAGGGTCATCCGCCGTGAATTCAGGCTGGTTGAAGGCGATGCATTTAATGCCGCCAAGCTTAACCGGTCACGTCAGAGGATTAATAATCTAGGCTTTTTTTCGCGCGTTGACGTAACAAACGAACCCAGTACATCGCCGGACCAGACCGTCGTGAAGGTTGACGTGGCCGAACAGTCTACCGGCGAACTTGGGCTCGGCGCCGGCTATTCCACCGCCGAGGGCGTGCTTGCCAACCTGCAGATGCGTGAGCGAAATCTGCTGGGTAAGGGGCAGGACCTTCGGGCCACGATTTCGGTTTCGAAAATCAGGCAGCAGTTCGATCTCGGCTTTACGGAACCCTACTTTCTGGACCGCAATCTGAAGGCTGGCATCGATCTGTTCCATTCGGCAAGCGATAACCAGTACAGTTCATTCAGCAGTACCAGGACCGGTGGCGGTTTACGGCTCGGATACGAGATCAATGAACGTTGGTCGCAGCGCTTGCGATATACGATAAAACAGGATGTAATCGAGAACGTTCCCGTGACCGCGTCGCTAGCTATCCGCCAGCAGGAGGGCACTACGCTGACCTCCTTGGTTGGGCAGGATTTGATGTACGATTTGCGCGACAGCTCTGTCAAAACCAGGAGTGGATTCTTCGCGCGCTTCTCGACGGACTATGCGGGTTTGGGCGGCGATTTGCATTATGTTCGGGGGAAGATCAGTACCGGCATCTATTATCCCGTGACGGAGGAAATCGTCGCCAGCTTGACGATGACCGGCGGAATTATCCAGGATCTGGAGGATGACGGCATCAGGATCACCGACCGCTATACTCTGGGCGGCAGCACTTTGCGCGGCTTCCAGCCTTCCGGTGTCGGGCCGCGCGACTTGTTGACGGGCGATTCGCTTGGGGGCAAACAAGTATATTATGGTTCCCTGCAGTTCCGTTTCCCAATAGGGTTGCCGGATGAATTCGGGATTACCGGGGTTTTGTTCAGTGAGGCGGGATCGCTGTCCGATATCGATGAAGAGACTGGCGAAGTTTATGATATAGACGATGTACTGATCTCGAATATCGTGGACGAACCCTCCATTCGCGCCTCTTGGGGAGTGGGGATTGCCTGGAAATCGCCCGTCGGTCCGCTTAGCATTGATTTCGCATGGCCGTTGAAACAGGAAGAGTTCGACAAGACAGAAGTGTTCCGTCTGAGTTTTGGAACGCGTTTCTAGACAGGATTTATGATTAATTATGAGTAAATTTGGAAAAATCATTGCAATATGCGCCGTTGTCGGCGGGTTGCTGACGTCGGCCGCGCAGCCATCCGTCGCGCAGGATTCCGGCAAGGCGCCTATAATCGCTCTCATCAACTATCCTCTTATTCTGCAGGAATCCAAGGCGGGAAAGAGCGTTAACGAGCAGTTCAGTGGGCAACGCGATATCTATCTTGCCGAGATCAAAAAACTGCAGGCGGAAATTGCAAGGGAGGGCAAGGAACTTGAGCAGCAGCGAAGCGTTCTGGCGCAGGACGTGTTCGAAGGCAAGGTCAAGGAGTATCGCCGCAAGCAACTGGAGGCCAAAAAGACCGAAAATTCTTATCGGCGTTCGCTGGACCAGATGCAGATCAACGGATTGAAAGTGATCGAGGAAGAACTCGACAAAATACTGCAGACGATCGCCGAAGAACGCGGCATCGATATCGTCATGAAGGCCGGCACGCCGAGTAGCCCGATTGTAAAGGCCCGTAAGGAGCTGTTTATAACTGACGACGTTATCAAGGCGCTGGACGATGTTTTGCCAAAAGTAGCGATTCCACCGTCCACGCAGTAGCAATAGATTTAGTAGGTCTCGGTATGGGCTATTGGGTATAGACAGATGGCGGATTCACGATTTTTCAGAGTGGCGGGCAAATTATCGCTTGGAGAATTGGCCCACCGATGCGGCGCCGAACTGACTGCCGAGGCCAATCCGGACCAGGTATTCTCCGACGTGGCGCCGCTAGATACGGCGGGATCTGACCATGTTAGTTTCCTCGATAACCGCAAATATATCGACTCATTCAGATCTTCTTCTGCGGGTGCCTGTATAGTTCATCCGGACATGGCGGATCAGGCCCCCCCGGGAATGCAGCTGCTGATTTCAGGCTACCCCTACAAGGCTTATGCACTTGTGGCCCAGGCCTTTTATCCGCGCCCGACGGTGGAGGCGAGTATCGCACCTACGGCCACGGTAGATGGTACAGCGATAATTGGCGAGGGGGTCCGGATAGAAGCCGGCGCGGTAATCGGGCCGCGCGCTGAAATAGGCAGAGGATGCCTGATTGCACCCAACGCGGTTATTGGCGAGGCGGTGGTGGTCGGCGAGGACAGCATTGTCGGCGCCAACGCTACATTGTCGCATTGCCTGGTTGGCGCGCGGGTCAATATCTATCCGGGCGCATGTATCGGTCAACGAGGTTTCGGTTTCGCCATCGACCCGGCGGGGCACGTAAAGGTGCCGCAGCTGGGGCGGGTTATCATCGAGGACGATGTTGAGGTAGGCGCCAATACGACGATCGATCGGGGTACTGGCCCGGATACGGTGGTCGGCGCGGGCAGCATGATTGATAATCTGGTCCAGATCGGGCACAACGTGCGCCTTGGCAAGGTTTGTGTCATCGCCGCGCAGGTCGGCATGTCGGGCAGCACGGTACTGGGCGATCTGGTTATCATGGGAGGTCAGGGCGGTATTGCGGGCCATCTGAAGATCGGCTCGGGTGTGCAAATTGCCGCGCAGAGTGGAATATTGAAGAGTATAGAACCGGGCGAGAAGGTCATGGGAACACCGGCGAAACCGCTGAAACAATTTTTCCGAGAGATAGCAATTCTCGGGCGTTTGGCAAAAAAAGGCAAGGGTACTCAGCAAGATGACGGATAAAGATTATAAAGTGGATGATCTTGATGTAAATGAGATCATGAAAATGATCCCACACCGTTATCCGTTCCTGATGATCGACCGGGTCGTGGATATTGTGAAGGGCGAGAGCGCTGTTGGCGTGAAGGCGGTTACCGTGTCAGAGCCTCATTTTCAGGGCCATTTTCCGCAACGCCCGATTATGCCCGGTGTGCTGATCGTCGAAGCGATGGCGCAGACGGCGGCCGTCCTGGTTGTTCACGAACTCGGCGAGGAGGCGATGAACAAACTGGTCTATTTCATGTCTATCAACACTGCCCGTTTCCGCAAACCGGTGGTGCCGGGTGACATGCTGCGCATACCCGTGACCATAAAACAGAACCGGGGCGCGGTCTGTAAATTCGAGGGCAAGGCGATGGTGGGCGATACCCTGGTCGCCGAGGCTACCTTTTCCGCGATGCTGGTGGACAGTTGAATGGCGTCCTTGCACGAAACAGCGATTATCGACGAAGGCGCAAAAATCGGCGCCGATGTTTCCATCGGCCCCTACTGTGTGATCGGATCCGATGTCATCCTGGGTGACGGTGTCGTATTGAAATCCCACGTGGTCATCGATGGTTTGACGGAAATCGGCGAGGGCACGCAAATCTTTCCGTTTTCGTCGATCGGCATGGCGCCACAGGATATGAAATATGCCGGCGAGAAATCGCGGCTGATTATCGGTCGGAATAATGTCATCCGCGAGCATGTCACCATGAACCCCGGCACCGCGGGCGGCGGCATGGTAACCCGGGTCGGCGATAACTGCCTGTTTATGGTCGGCATACATGTCGCCCATGACTGCCAGGTCGGTAACAATGTCATCATGGCCAACAGTTCCGGCATTGCCGGGCACGTGTCGGTCGGCGATTTTGCCGTTATCGGCGGTTTGGCGGCGATCCACCAATTCGTTCGGATTGGCGAGCATGCGATGGTTGGTGGCCTGTCGGCCGTCGAACATGACGTCATTCCCTTTGGCTCCGTTACGGGTGAGCGGGCAAGCCTCTCGGGGCTGAACCTCATCGGGCTGAAGCGCCGCGGTTTCGACCGCGACACCATTCACGGCATCCGCGCCGCCTATCGCGGCCTGTTCGAGGGCGAGGGCACGCTTGACGAACGAGTGGATCAGGTGGCGGACCAGCACCCTGAAAACGCTGTCGTGCAACAGGTGGCGGCCTTCATTCGCGCAGAATCCAAGCGCGGGCTGGTAATTCCGAAGTCGGAGCATGACGGGTAGACTGTGCATCGTCGCGGGTGGCGGCCGACTGCCCAGACTGCTGATCGAGGCCTGCCGTGATTCAGGCCGCGATTTTTTCGTTCTGGCCCTGAAAGGTCAGGCGGATCCGGAAATAGTCGAACAGGTTCCCCATGAATGGATTCGCATGGGCGCCGCGGGGCGAGGTTTCGCGGTTCTCAAGGAGCAGGGCATTGAGGAACTGGTGATGGCTGGCCGGGTTCGCCGCCCCTCGCTCCTCGATTTGCGTCCGGACCTTCGAGTCCTGAAGTTTTTCGCCAAACTTGGACCCAAGGGATTTGGCGACGATCGCTTGCTGCGCGCGGTCATTGACGAGATAGAGGGCGAAGGATGCCGGGTCATTGGCGCACATGAAGTGCTGCCCAAACTGACCGCCGTGGAAGGCCCCTTGGGGATTGTTGTTCCCGACGATCAGGCCGGGGATGACATCGCCCGCGGCATGGCGGTGCTGACGGCTTTAAGCGACGTGGATATAGGCCAGGCCGTCGTCGTGCAGCAGGGAATCGTGCTGGGCGTCGAGGCCGTGGAGGGCACCGACGCGTTGATCGAGCGTTGCAACGCGTTAAAGCGGGACGGGAAGGGCGGGGTACTCGTCAAGTTCGCCAAACAAGGCCAGGAAACCCGGGTCGATATGCCGACCATCGGGCCGGAGACTATTCGTCAAGTTGCCGAGGCGGGCCTGCGTGGCATCGCGGTGGGCGCCGGGACGACGATTTTGCTGGATATCGACGAACTGGTGCGTGCCGCCGACGATGCCGGCGTTTTCGTTTTCGGCGTGGCGCGGGAGTAATGGCAGGCCAAATTTCGATTTTCATGATTGCCGGCGAACCGTCGGGCGATGTGCTTGGCGGGCGAATGATCGCGGCCCTGCGCGATCTGACCGGCGGGAATATCGCGGTCAGTGGCGTCGGCGGCGAGATGATGCGCGAGCAGGGGCTGGAGAGCCTGTTCCCGATGGAAGAGCTTTCGGTGATGGGAATAGCTGAAATTCTACCCCATGTACCCAGATTAATGCGCCGAGTCCGGGAAACCGCCGCTGCGGTGAACCACGCGGCGCCGGATGCGTTGGTGACCATCGATTCCCCGGATTTTACGCGGCGCGTGGTGCGGCGCGTTACCGACAGGACAATTCCTCGTATTCATTATGTGGCGCCCACCGTCTGGGCCTGGCGGCCCTGGCGCGCAAAGGGATTCGCACGGGACTTCTCGCATCTGTTGGCGTTGCTGCCTTTCGAACCACCCTGGTTCGAAAGGGCCGGGCTGCCATGCGATTTCGTGGGTCATCCGGTGATCGA
This sequence comes from Pseudomonadota bacterium, assembly GCA_015222795.1. GTDB lineage: Bacteria > Pseudomonadota > Alphaproteobacteria > UBA8366 > JADFVY01 > JADFVY01. The sequence continues at coordinate 15,051 of JADFVY010000176.1, forward strand.
AACTGGCGCGGGCAGGGGTGATGGACCGGCATTCAGGGCGCGTCACGACATCGCGGCGGATGCACCGGTTATTTGCGTGTTGCCAGGCAGCCGGCGCGGCGAGATCGGGCAGTTATCTGGTGATTTTGGATCGGCTTTGGCATTGCTGGCCGAGCAACATCCGGGCATTCGTCCCGTGGTTCCAACCATAGAGGCAATGGCGCCCCTGGTCCGCGAACTGTCGGCGGGCTGGCCGGGACCGCCGATCGTGATACAAGGCGCCGCTGAAAGATATGACGCCATGGCCGCTTCGAACGTGGCGCTGGCGGCGTCCGGCACCGTGGCGCTGGAATTGTCGCTGGCCCGCGTGCCCACCGTGATCGCTTACCGCGTGGCCCCGTTGACCTATTTCATAGCGCGCCAGTTACTCAATGTCGGTTACGGCAATCTGGTTAACATCATTGAGAATCGGGAAATTGTGCCGGAACTGTTACAGGGCGATGTTCGTCCCGACCGGCTGGTGGCGGCTCTGGAGCGGATGTTGGGCCCGGAGGGCGAGGCCCAGATAGAAGCGGTTCAGCCGGCATTGTTACAACTGGGACTGGGTGGAGAGGCCCCCAGCAGGCGCGCGGCGCAGGCCGTACTTGACATCATTGCCCGGTCCGGGACATGAACGGGGCTAGTGGTCTGTATCAGGCAATTCAAACCTTCAATTGAAATTGAGAGAGTAAAATGAGCGAAAACATCGATACCGGAAACTTCCAATTCCTGCATACCATGATCCGGGTGAAAGATCTGGATAAGTCCATTGATTTTTATACCCGTTTGCTTGGCATGAAGCTGATGCGCAATGACGATTATCCTTCCGGCGAATTCACGCTGGCCTTCGTCGGCTATGGCGAAGAGAAAAACAGCACCGTGATCGAGTTGACCCATAACTGGGGCCAGGAAAAACCCTACGATCTCGGCGACGGTTTTGGTCATCTGGCCATTGGCGTGCCGGATATTTACGGGACCTGCGAGCAGATGGAAAAGGAAGGCGTGAAGATTCCGCGCCCGGCGGGCCCAATGAAACATGGCGGTTCGGTAATCGCCTTCATCGAGGATCCAGACGGTTACAAGATTGAGTTGATCGAACGGAAGTGATCCGCGAGAGGCGGGACGGAAAAAAGGCGGCCTCCAACTGGATGGCCGCCTTTTTCATTGCCCGCAATTTTAAGAAGATAGAGCATCTTTATCCGATCTATTGGATCGCAGAAACGACTCCAATTGATCGGATGATGCTCTAACGTTGATCCAGGGGAACGTAGGGGCGTTTGGTGTGGCCGGTATAGAGTTGACGGGGCCGCCCGATCTTCTGCTGGGGGTCCTCGATCATCTCCTTCCACTGGGCGATCCAACCGACGGTGCGGGCCACCGCGAACAGCACGGTGAACATCGAGGTTGGGAAGCCCATGGCCCGCAGGATGATGCCGGAATAAAAATCCACGTTCGGGAACAACTTGCGCTTGACGAAATACTCGTCTTCCAGCGCAATTCGCTCCAACTCCATGGCCAGGTCCAGCAGCGGTTCATGCTGCACGCCCAACTCCTCCAGCACCTCGTGGCAGGATTGCCGCAGCACCGCGGCGCGCGGGTCGTAATTCTTGTAGACCCGGTGCCCGAAACCCATCAGCCGGAAAGGGTCATCCTTGTCCTTGGCACGTTTGATGAATTCGGGTACACGATCCTTGGTTCCGATTTCGCCCAGCATGGTAAGCACGGCTTCGTTGGCGCCGCCATGGGCGGGGCCCCAGAGAGAAGCAATGCCTGCCGCGATGCAGGCAAAGGGGTTGGCGCCCGACGAGCCGGCGAGGCGTACCGTCGAGGTGGAGGCGTTCTGCTCATGGTCGGCATGGAGGATGAAAATGCGGTCCATGGCGCGTGCCACGGAACGCGGGATCTTATATTCCTCGCAGGGTGTCGAGAAAGTCATATGCAGGAAATTAGCGGCATAAGACAGGTCGTTGCGCGGATAGACGAAGGGTTGCCCGGTTGAATATTTATAGGCCCAGGCAGCAATCGTCGGCATCTTCGCGATCAGCCTGTGCGAGGCGACCATACGCTGCTTCTCGTCGTAAATGTCGGTAGAGTCGTGATAGAAGGCCGACAGCGCGCCGGCGACCCCCACCATGACCGCCATGGGGTGCGCGTCGCGCCGGAATCCGCGAAAGAAATACTGCAGTTGTTCGTGCAGCATCGTATGATAGGTGATGTGCTTGCTGAAGGCTTCCTTGCGTTCCACCGACGGCAATTCACCTTCGAGCAATAGCTGACAAACTTCCAGGAATGTACTGTTTTCAGCCAATTCTTCGATCGTATAGCCGCGATATAGAAGTATGCCTTCCTCGCCATCGATATAGGTGATTTTGGACTCACAGGAACCGGTGGAGGTGTAGCCGGGATCGTAGGTAAAATAGCCGGTGTCGCCATAAAATTTGCGGACATCCACGACCGACGGGCCGACTGAGCCGTCCATTACCGGAAATTCGAAGCTCTTGCCGCTGCGGTGGTCTTTCATGGTCACGACATCGCCAGTGACGGCGGGTTTCAACTCGCTCATATTGCGCCTCGCATTCAGTTGTCAGGTGGCGGTTAACCGGCGTGGTGGCGGCCGGCATTGTTGCGTCGCAACAAAGAAGTTTCCGCGTTGCACTAATTATAGCCCGCGGATGCCTCCGGGGCAAATCGGAAGGCGAAATTGTTATCCGTTTGGAACCGCTTTCAATCGCGCCAGACTCTCATCGCGGCCCAGAACCTTCATGATTTCGAAGATACCGGGGGAGATGTTGGAGCCGGTGAGGGCAGCGCGGAGGGGCTGGGCAACCTTGCCGAGGCCAAGTTCCTTCGATTCCGCATGGGCTCGCACGATATCCTCCAGCGCTTCGGCGGTCCAATCATCGAGTTCACCGAATTTCGCCGCGACCTCATGCACCAGTGCGCCGCCGTCGCCAACCAACAGTTTGGCGGCCTTTTCGACCGTTAGCGGATAGGTTGGAGCCTGAAAATAAAACAATGCATTATCAGATAGTTCAACCACTGTTTTGGCGCGTTGCTTTAGCCCTTCCATGCCGGCAATCAACAGGTCTCGGCCATCTTCGTCGATATCGAGACCCAATTTTTCGGCGATCCTCGGCAGGATCAGGTCGACAAGGCGCGCGTCGTCGGCCTCGCGGATATAGGTGCCGTTGAGGTTTTCCAGTTTGGCGAAATCGAAACGGGCGGGGGAGCGGCCAATCGCTTCCAGCCCGAACCACTCGATGGCCTGTTCGGTGCCGATGATCTCCTCGTCGCCATGGGCCCAGCCGAGGCGCAGCAGGTAATTGCGCATGGCCTCGGGCAGGTAGCCCATGTCGCGATAGGCCTCGACCCCCAGGGCGCCATGCCGTTTGGAAAGCTTCGCGCCGTCGGGCCCGTGGATCAGCGGCACATGGGCGAATTCGGGTATGTCCCACCCCATCGACTGGTACAGCACGGTTTGGCGCGCCGCGTTGGTCAGATGGTCGACGCCGCGCACGATATGGGTGATGCCCATGTCATGGTCGTCTACCACGACGGAATGCATGTAGGTCGGCGTACCGTCGCCGCGCATCAGCACCATGTCGTCCAGTTGCTCGTTGCCGATCCGCACCTCGCCCTGCACCATGTCGCTGATCACCGTCTCGCCCTCCTGGGGCGCCTTCAGGCGGATCGCTGGTTTGATGCCCGCGGGCGCTTCGGACGGGTCGCGATCGCGCCAGCGCCCGTCATAGCGCGGCTGACGGCCCTCGGCGCGCGCGGTTTCGCGCATCGTCGCCAGTTCCTCCGGTGTCGTGTAACAGCGGTAGGCGAGGCCCTTTTCCAGCAGTTCCACGACCACGGCCGCATGGCGCGCCTGATTGGCCGACTGGTAAATCTCCTCGCCGTCCCAGTCCAGTTCCAGCCATCGCAGCCCGTCGAGGATCGCCTGGATCGCTTCGGGCGTGGAGCGTTCGCGGTCGGTATCCTCAATGCGCAGCAAGTAGCGGCCGCCGTGATGGCGGGCGAACAGCCAGTTGAAAAGCGCCGTGCGGGCGCCGCCTATATGCAGATACCCCGTGGGTGACGGCGCGAACCGGGTTACAACGGACATTGTGACTCCTCGAATGAGCTTTGGTGGGTGCATGATGCCGGGCCGGGATGTAGCACAATGAGGGTCGTTGCAGCAAAATCGTTTTGTCGCAGCATATTGGAGCGGGAACGGCACATGCCATGACGGGCTGGGCGCAAATACGGGACAGGTTGACGGAAACCGTGGCCGGCGAACGTGAGCGCTGGCTGCTGTGGGCGCCGGTTGCCTTCGGCGTCGGCGTTGGTGTCTATTTTGCCTTGCCGAAGGAGCCGCCGGCCATGGCTGGCGTTTTCGTTCTCGTCGCCGCCGGGTTGATTTCCTGGCGCTTGCGGACCAACCTGTTGCTGGCGTTGGTCTTGTCGGGGGTTGCGTTCGGCGCGGCCGGGTTCGCGGCGGCGCAGCTTCGCACCAACCTGGTGGCCGTGCCGGTTCTCGAGAAAAGTTACGGACCCTCGGGCGTGACCGGGCGCGTGGTGCGTGTCGAATTGCGGCCCGACGGCCCGCGAGTGACGCTGGAACATGTTTCGTTGAAAGGCGTGGACGAGGCGGCGACGCCGGCGCTGGTCCGCATCAAGCTACGCCGGGGCGATGTTGTCGATATCGGCGACCGTATTGATGTTTACGCCAAGCTTTCCCCGCCCTCGGCGCCCTCGGCGCCCGGCGCCTATGATTTTCAGCGGCGATCATGGTTTCATGGGCTCGGCGCGGTGGGCTTCGCCATGGGGCGGGTGCGCCCGGCGGAGCAGAACGGCGCGGAGGATGGGTGGTCGCCGGCATTATTCATGGCGGCGCTGCGGCTGCATATGACCGAACGCATCCGCGCCGCGCTGCCCGGCGAGTCGGGCGCCATCGCGGCGGCCCTGATGACCGGCGACCGCAGCGCCATATCGCAAGAGTCACTGGATGCCATGCGCGATTCAGGGCTGGCGCATCTGCTGGCGATATCCGGCCTTCATCTGGGGCTGGTGGCGGCGACGCTGTTTTTCGGGCTGCGCGCGCTGCTGGCGCTGTCGGAACGGTTGACGTTGCGCCAGCCGATCAAGAAATGGGCGGCCGGGGCGGCAATGACAGGCAGTTTCACCTATCTGCTGCTGGCTGGCGCGACGGTGCCGACCCAGCGCGCCTTTGTGATGACAGGGCTGGTATTGCTGGCGGTATTGCTGGACCGGCAGGCGATTTCGATGCGCCTCGTCGCCTGGGCCGCCATGATCATCCTGGTAATCGCGCCGGAAGCCATGCTGGGCGCCAGTTTTCAGATGTCATTTGCGGCCGTCGTGGCCCTGGTCGCCTTTTATGAGGCCTCACGCGACAGATTCCGGGCAGTGCGGACGGCCGCCGGCCACGGGATCGCGGCACGCATCGGGCTCTATGCCGGCGGCGTCGCCGCGACGTCGATCGTCGCCGGTTTCGCCACCGGCCTGATCGCTCTGCATCATTTCGGGCGAATCGCGGTCTTTGGCCTGCCGGCCAACATGCTGGCGGTGCCGCTGACCGCGCTATGGATCATGCCTTGGGCGGTGATGGCGGCGGTGTTGATGCCGCTGGGCCTGGAAGGCGTGCCGCTGACCCTGATGGGTTGGGGGATCGAGGGGTTGCTGTGGGTTGCCGGCGGCATTTCCGCGTGGCCGGGGGCGGTGCGTCCGGTCGCGGCGCTGCCCATTGGCGGGTTGGTTCTGGTGGCGTTGGGCGGGCTTTGGTTGTGCTTGTGGCGTCGGCGCTGGCGTTATGCCGGGTTGCTGGGGATTGCAGCCGGGCTGGCGAGCCTCTGGACCCTCCAGGGTCCCGATATACTGGTCTCCGACGACGGGCGCCTGATGGCCGTGCGCATGGCCGATGGAGAACTGAGCGTTTCCGAACGGCGGCGGGAAAAGCGCACCGCCGGGGACTGGCGGGAACAGGAAGGGCAGGGGGCCAGCCTGTATTGGCCCGAGAATGGGATCAGCCGGGACGGGCGGCTGCGCTGCGACGGGTTGGGCTGTATCTACCGGGCCGGGGGCTGGACGGTCGCGCTTCTGCGCGACGGCATGGCCCATGACGAGGATTGCAGGATCGTCGACGTCCTGATCAGCCAGCGCCCGGTGCGTGGTAACTGTCCCGCGCCCTCGCTGGTCATCGACCGTTTCGATCTATGGCGCCATGGCGCCGCCGCCATATGGTTCGATGGCGACGATATCCGTGTTCGCACGGTGGCGGATTTTCAGGGCGCGCGGCCCTGGTCGTCGCGGCGGGACAGGGGGCGGGAGCGGTAATCGGCTTTGAATAAGAAACGGCCAGGCGTTGAAAGCCCGGCCGGATCGTCATGTAGACTGGAAAACGCGATCTAGTAATTGCGCATCAACCCGACCAGTCGACCCTGGACCTTTACCCGGTCGGGGCCGAAGATGCGGGTTTCGTAGGCGGGGTTGGCGGCTTCCAGCGCGATTGAGTTGCCCTTGCGGCGGATGCTTTTCAGGGTGACCTCGGCGTCGTCCACCATGGCGACAACAATCGCCCCGTTCTCCGCCGTATCGCAGCGCTGGATCAGTACCGTATCGCCGTCGAAGATGCCGGCCTCGATCATCGAATCGCCTTCCACCGTAAGCGCGTAATGCTCACCGCCACCGATCATCGAGGCGGGGATGTCGACATTGCCGGAAGGTTCGTTCAGCGCCTCGATCGGCGTGCCGGCCGCGATTTTGCCCAGAACGGGCAGGGACATAGTGTCTCCCGCGACCGCCGATGGCGCCGGTTTGAAATCGGGGCGCACCACATTTCCCTTGGCGCCGCCGCCCATATTGTCCGGTAGTTTGACGACTTCCAGCGCGCGTGCCCTGTGCGGCAGGCGGCGGATGAATCCTCGTTCCTCCAACCCGGTTATCAGGCGGTGAATGCCCGATTTCGATTTCAGGTTGAGAGCGTCCTTCATTTCGTCAAATGAAGGGGATACGCCCGATTCATCGAGTCTCGTATTGATAAAACTGAGAAGTTCGTATTGCTTGCGTGTCAACATTTTCGTGTCGTCCCCCGGATCATGCGGCCCCATTGATGTGGCGGCACTACGCTGATCGATGGCTCCCCCTTTGGCGGAACCGGTTGTCTTACGATGTGAAGCTTTACGCTTCATCTGGTCGAGGCTTCATTCAGTGGCTTTGAGAAACCGGAACACCACATATAGAACAAAACCAAAACATACCTACATGTTCTAGTTTGGTTCTATTTCGCGGTCAAGGGGAATAACGGCCCGATACCGTCTTTTATCGTCAGGCCCGGCCCAACCCGCCGGGCAGGGGGATGACGGGGACACGCAAGCCGGCCGCAAGCGCTGGGGCGTTGGGTGGCCTTACGACGAGGCAATCGGCCTGGGCCAGCATGTTCAGCATCGAGCTGTCCTGCCGGGTGAA